>JANNEK010000039.1:0-10248 GCA_031378605.1 Chitinophagaceae bacterium
CATCAGCCTCCGAAAAAGGTAAACCAAAAATATTGTTATTGGGATTGCTGGCGTTGTTAGGATCAAATCTGGAAAGGTCTGTCATGATAAACTTTAAAAATGCGGTGCAAGGTAGTACAGGATCAATAAGAGGCAAAAAATGTTTATTAGGTTGCTTACTTCATTGTATCAGGCAATTTGTTTAACGAAATTTTGTAATAAATAGTGCCATGTTGAGCACTATAAAAAAACGTGGTTTATGCAAAAACAGCGATAACTTATGATTCATTTTAGACTAACTTTGTATTTTAATGATCAATTATGAAAAAATCGCACATTATACTTCTGGTTGCAATCGCGGCTTCCGTAATGGTTCTCTTAAGTTTTATGGGTGATTTATCTACTTATGAAACCCTCGCTTCGGCCCGGCAGAAAGAAGGCAAAACCGTTACGGTGATTGCTGAATTAGATAAATCTGTTGCAACTCCTATCGAGTTTGACCCAACCGTTAATCCGAATCTGACGCAGTTTTATGTAAAGGATTCTTTGGGCAATAAAGCGAAAGTGGTTTATCATTTTGAAAAGCCTATGGACATGGAAAAAAGTTCGCGTATTGTTTTGAAAGGCAAAATGCAAGGTGGTGTATTTGATATTACGAATAAAGCCGGAATACTTATTAAATGCCCATCCAAATATAAGGATGACCCCAAAGCGGCCGGTAATAATCTTAGTCAAAATTAATAAGTCCGATGAATTATATTGGTGAACATTTATTGCCCGGACAAATCGGTCATTTTTTACTTATCCTATCTTTAGTTTCATCGCTCATTGCCAGTATAGCATATTTCAAGTCGGCCAATGCAAAAATTCCAGCAGACGCTGACAGTTGGAAGAAAATTGCACGAGTTAGTTTTTTAGTGGATGCTCTTTCCATCTTTTCGATTTTTGGCCTTATATACTTTATAATCTCAAATCATTACTTTGAGTATTCTTATGCTTGGACCCATTCCGACAAATCGCTCGAGCCTAAGTATCTTTTGAGCAGTATTTGGGAAGGCCAGGAAGGAAGTTTTTTATTATGGGCATTTTGGCACGCCGTATTGGGATTGATATTGATGCGCACAGCTAGAAATTGGGAAGCCCCGGTAATGAGCGTAATCAGTTTTGCCCAAATTTGTCTTTCCTCAATGATTCTCGGTATTTATTTTTTTGATTTTAAGATCGGCAATAATCCATTTACATTAATTCGTGATACGGGAATGATGTCGCCAGAAAATGCTCCCGCCTTTTTTTCTAATGGAATACTTAGAGCTGATTATCTACAGTTGATTATAAAGCGTGGTGGACAAGGCCTGAATCAATTACTACAGAATTACTGGATGGTGATTCATCCACCTATTTTATTTTTAGGATTTGCCTCTACCATAGTACCTTTTGCATACGCAATATCCGGGTTGTGGAAAAAAGATTTTGGAGGCTGGACAAAGCAATCGATGCCATGGACATTATTTTCAGGTGCAATCCTTGGGCTTGGCATAATGATGGGTGCGAAATGGGCCTACGAGTCTTTAAACTTTGAAGGTTATTGGGCATGGGACCCGGTTGAAAATGCTTCTCTTGTTCCCTGGCTGGTAATGGTGGCGGGTTTACATACACAATTAATTTTTAATGCTACTGGTAGATCTTTACGAACAACCTATCTTTTTTTTATTTTAAGTTTTATCCTTATTCTTTATTCAACTTATTTGACACGAAGCGGCGTTCTCCAGGATACCTCCGTTCATGCCTTCGTTGCTTCGGGTATGAACGGACAACTAAAAGCCTTTGTAATAATATTTCTTATTCCTTCGATCATTCTTTATGCAGTTCGTTATAAACAGATACCGCATATTGTAAAAGAAGAAAATGCATGGTCCAGAGAATTTTGGATGTTTATTGGATCGCTTGTCCTGTTTCTTTCTGCATTAGCTATTATTATTCCTACCTCATTTCCAATTTTCAATAAATTATTTAGTAGTAAGTTGGATATAGGAGCCGAAAAGGAATTTGCTTACAACAGAGTTCAGGTGTTTGTGGCAGTTATAATTGGAGTACTTACGGCTGTAGTGCAGTATTTAAAATATAAGAACACCACAAAGGATTTCTTTGGTAAAAAAATATTATTGCCTACAATTATTACGTTGATCTTGTCAATTAGTGCAAGCTTATTTGGTAAAATAGATTTTGACAAATTTGGAATTGGCTTTTTAATAGCAATTCACCTCGCGCTGTTTGCCAGCATCTATGCTGTGGTGGCAAATGCAACTTATATATGGGCCGGATTGAATGGTAAAATAAAAGCGGCTGGTGCTTCGGTGTCTCATCTCGGCTTTGGTGTTTTTTTGATTGGGGTGCTTATTTCTTCTTCTAAGAAAGATATCCTTTCGGTAAATACATTTAACCCACTAAATTTTGGAGCAGATGCAAAACAAAAAGGAGAGGAGAACCTAACCTTATACCAGGGTATAAAAACAGATATGGGAAAATACTGGACTACCTATGTAAGGGATAGCATCACGGGTGGAGGCAAGAATATGTTTTTTCATATTTTGATGGAACGAAAAGATGGAAAAGAGCAATTCGTTTTATATCCCGATCTAATAAAAAACAGTAAAGGTCAGGAAGGCTTTTCGGCGAACCCCGATGCCTGGCATTATCTTCATAAAGATATTTTTACCTATATCAATTATGCAGATAAAATGTTGCAGGGAGAAGATACGGCTCAATATAGAAGTGAAATGGTTAGGATTAAAGACACCATTTTTTATTCAGCGGGATTTATGGTGTTGGACACTGTTCAACTAAACCCGCCCAATAAACGTACTACTTTTAACGCTACTGACACGGCAATAATGGCTACTTTAAAAATTATTCCCTTTCGAAATGGGAAAACTGTTATTGCCAATCCTTATTTATATGTAAAGAATAATCAGGTTAAATTAGTTCCTGATACTATGATTTCACAAAACCTGGCAATTCAGATTAATAAGATTGGACCGAATAGTAATTTTGAAATTGGTATTAAAGAATCTTCACGCATGACACCTTTTATAGCATTGAAAGTGATGCAGTTCCCTCTTATCAACCTCGTTTGGCTCGGAGTTGTATTGGTTATTACAGGATTTATAATGAGCATGATTCGTCGAATACGGCTAGTATAACCTGTCTGTTTACAAATTCTTAGCATAACCTTTGCAACAAATGGGGTTACTTTATTTGTCCTTTGAGTATGAAAAAGAAGAAATTAATTGTATTTTGTTGAAGTCATGAACCGCACTGTATCCATATTTTTTATATCTGGTCTGTTAGCAGTATGCTCGCTTTCGGGTATAAAAGCTTATTCACAAGAAATTCCTGATTCAATTCTTAAAAGAATTCCTTTACCTGAATTGGGGCCCAATGATACAATTCCCGTTCCGGCCCAATTATATCAAAATTTAGAAATTCTCCCTTCTCAAACATTAGAATGGGTGTGGGTCTCTGCCCGTTATCCCAAACATCTTTTAGAAAAAAGAAAAGAATGGACACGCTTACGAAATGCTGTTTATGTAACATATCCTTATGCAAGGAGGGCTGGCTATATCATAAACGATATTAATATTAAGCTGGAGTTTATTAAAGACAAAAAGAAAAGAAAGGATTATATAAAATCACGGGAGAAAGAACTCAAGAAAGAGTTTACAGATCCTCTTACTCAATTATCGGTTTACCAGGGAAAAGTATTAATGAAATTGATCAATCGCCAAACAGGTAATAATTGTTATGAACTGATAAGTGAATACAAAGGAAGTTTTTCTGCTCAAGTATGGCAAACTGTAGCCTTCTTCTTTAATAGTAGTTTAAAACAACCTTATAAACCTGCCAGTGACGATAAAACAATGGAGGAAATTGTAATCGAAGTAGAACGTATGTATGGCGCAAGCTGAGATGCCGATACTGCACTGAATTTATTACCCGCTTGAATTGGACTTAATCACCTGCTTTTCCAAAATATTCTTTAGTATAACCCGAAGGAGATCGGCCAACCAATTTTTTAAATACCCTGTTAAAAGTTACCACGTTGCTGAATCCGGTTTTGTAGGCTATCGATGCAAACGATTCAAAATCGCCCTGCATAATTTTTTTACACGCTTCCGTAATTCGTATTTCATTTAAAAAAGTGATATAGGTTTTGCGCGTATGTTTTTTAAAATATCTGCAAAATGCCTGTGGTGTGAGATACGCTACTTTAGCAATTTCTGAAAGGGTAATCGTTTCTGTATAATGTAACATCGTATATTGATAAATATCATTCATGCGCAGTCCTTGCGATTCAGATATATGATTAGTCGCAGAAATTGTTGAAAGCATTTTCCATTTCTTAAAAGAAGAAAATAAATGTAATAGTTGAATAAAGCCCGCAAGCCTGTTAGCATTTTTTTTATCTTTTAAAATTTTCATTGCATCACTGGCTACAGATATATATTCCTTCGGTAGCTGCATACCAAGCGTAGCGTTTGCAATAAATTTACTGATCGACTTTAACTCAGGTAATTTCAGTATCTCCCCAAATAAAGAGTTTGTATTGAAAAAATACGTAATTGAGTGAACTGAACTTTTTGCATTTGTGTTGAAATATTTTGGATCGCTTTTAAATAGATGTGGTTGATTGGCACCAATGATAAATATATCTCCCGATTGAAAGCGATGCATATGATCGCCTGTTAATAATGTTCCTTCCCCTTTTACGATCCAGGTAATCTGCGTTTCCATATGCCGGTGAAGATGCGTGTAAAAATGAGGAAGGATATCTTCCTGCATAATTACTGTTTGTTCACCAGCTACCGGTATTGTAAACTGAACGACCTTCATTTACCAATATTAGCGCTTTTATACTTATTTTTTTGTTATTAAGTTAATATTGGTAAATAATTGATTAATTCTCGCTTTAATTGATCCAACCGCCAATATTACCTTTGAAAAAAAAATAATAACATATGAGTATTTCTTGGAACGGAGTTTATCCCGCGTTATTAACTCCTTTTGATAGCACCGATCAATTAGATCTGCCATTGTTTGCTAAAAACTTACAAGAGCAGGTAGAGGCAGGTGTTAATGGTATTATCCTTGGCGGATCTTTAGGAGAAGCCAGTGTATTAACAACAACCGAAAAAGAGAAATTAGTAAAATTTGCCGTTGAAAAACTAAAAGGGAAAATACCTGTAGTACTGAATATTGCCGAAGGAAGTACTCAGGAAGCATTGCAACAGGCAACCTATGCTAAAACATGGGGAGCAACCGGATTAATGCTCCTTCCCCCGATGCGGTATAAAAGTGACGACCGGGAAACAGTTAGCTATTTCAAGACAGTAGCTGATTCAACGGATCTACCTGTGATGATTTATAATAACCCAATTGATTATAAGATTGAAGTAACGCTTGATATGTTTCAGGAATTAACCGCCTGTAAAAATATCACCGCCGTTAAAGAAAGCACCAGAGATGTTACAAATGTAACAAGAATGATTAACCGATTTGGTAACCGTTTTAAAGTTCTTTGCGGAGTAGATACGCTTGCCATGGAAGAGTTATGCCTGGGCGCCGATGGATGGGTAGCTGGTTTGGTGGATGCTTTTCCGCGTGAAACCGTAGCGATTTATAAGCTGGTAAAAGCAGGCAGGATTGCAGATGCAACAAAAATATACCGTTGGTTTATGCCCTTGCTCGAACTTGATATAAAACCTAAGTTAGTGCAGTATATAAAACTGGCTGCTGAAAAAACAGGTATCGGAAGCGAGCATGTTCGTGCACCACGATTAGCTATTATTGGTAAAGAAAGAGAAGAAGTATTAAAAATAATTAATGAGGGTATCGCATCCCGCCCAGTGTTGCCCGATTACCTTAACTTGTAAAGAAAATCTCTATGAAATTCTTCGTTGGATTTCTATTACTATTGGGAAGTATTGATACTGTTTCGCAAAGAAATTGGAAATAAGAACCATTAAAATAACGAGAGGTGGTCATTCTTTTAAATAAGCTGAAGATATTCCTTTTGGGCCGGAGACAGACAACTCTTCAAAAAAAATTTAGTGAACCTGGTAAATAAATTTAGAATGTACAAAGATGCTACCCTGAGCGAGATTAATGAATCTATGGAAAATGCATGGAAGGCTTTTCATATCTATCGCACATTGCCTTTAAAAGAAAGGGCCACCTTCATGAAAATGATTGCGATCGAGTTAGAGAATTGCGGCGATGAATTGATAAAAGTTGCTATGGAAGAAACCAATCTTCCTGAGGCAAGACTAAGAAATGAACGTGGTCGAACCATCTTTCAGTTAAATCAATATGCTTCGGCCTGTGAAAATGGAGAATGGCTCGAAGCAAGAATTGATACAGCTATTCCCGATAAAACCCCGCCTAAACCCGATGTACGTAAAATGCTGATTCCACTTGGGCCGGTAGTTGTATTCGGAGCTTCCAATTTCCCTTTCGCTTATTCAACTGCTGGCGGAGATACTGCTTGTGCATTTGCAGCCGGTTGCCCGGTTATTGTGAAAGCTCACCCTGCCCATGCAAAAACTTCTCAACTGGTAGCTGATGCCATTCATAAAGCGGCTGCACAAACGAAAATGCCCGCAGGAATATTTTCCCATCTCCATGGAACTTCTTTTGAAGTTGGTAAGGCCTTGGTAATGCATAAACACACAAAAGCAGTTGGGTTCACCGGTTCATTTTTAGGGGGCAAAGCACTTTACGATTGGGCCAATCAACGCAAAGAACCTATTCCGGTTTTTGCTGAAATGGGAAGCGTTAATCCTGTTTTTCTCCTAGAAGAAAAAATATCAGGGGAGTATTCTTCTATCGCTCAAAACTACGCAGGTTCAATAACGTTAGGAGTGGGGCAATTTTGTACTAATCCGGGTTTACTGATTGGTATCGAAAGTGAAGCTTTACAAAATTTTATTAATGAATTAGGAGGCGCCATTCAGAAAATTCCAGCGGGGTTGATGCTGCATCAGGGAATTTCGAAAGCTTATATAGAAAAAAAATCATTGGCTACTATTCAGCAGGGCGTTGATATCATTGCTGAATCAACAGCACCCGTTGACGAAGATAAATTAAGAGGTACACCTTCAATTGCAACAGCTACCGGGAAAGCATTTCTAAACAATCCGGTTTTGCACCAGGAAGTATTTGGGCCTTATTCACTTGTTATTCGCTGTAAGGATAAAAATGAAATGCTGGATGTTGCAAAACATCTCGAGGGCCAACTCACAGCAACATTAATGGCTACCGAAAAAGACCTGGTAAATAATAAAGAATTAATTGAAGCGGTAAAAAATATTTGTGGACGGTTTATCCTTAACAATGTACCAACCGGGGTTGAAGTTTGTTTGAGTATGCATCACGGTGGCCCTTATCCGGCTTCCACCGATTCCAGGTTTACCAGCGTTGGTGCCGATGGAATAAAAAGATTTATACGGCCATTGGCTTTTCAAAACTGGCCGAATAGCCTATTACCAGAGGAACTAAAAAACGAGAATTCATTGGGGATTTGGAGAACAATCAATAATGAATTGACAAAAAATAAAATCTAAACGATATCATTTGGCCAGCAACCAAAATAGTTCTTTGAAATTATATTGAAATAGATAACTGTTGATCTTCTTTGTGAAACTGGTTTACAAACCAGGCGGTGGCAAATGTGGAAACAATAAAGTATACTATTAAAATCAGGTTGATGTATTGCTGCCATTGACTTAATCCAAACCAGTTACCCGTATAAGCAACGATAGTAATACCCAGTATATTTTTTATACTTTCCCACAATAGTGCCGAACGATTTCTATCCATCAGGTCCGTAAAAGCGTATACACTCAAAAAAATAAAGAGACCATAGATATAGATATAACTGGAATTAAGGCTATTAATAGTTGCAATGTTTGCAAATAGGTAGCTTATGAAAATAAGCACTATACTAATTTGGATCCAACTCCAGGTTTGCAAAGCATTGGAGGCTGTTGGGTTGTATTTAGTAAAATGATAAACATCTTCGATTTTTTTTGCCGGATATTTATTTGCCACATCTGCCGGCCTCCATCCAGTTGGCATTAACCAAATTCGAAATTTATCGTTAATACTTTCAGCTCGCCAGGCGTCTTTTATTAGTAACCACAAATGTTGAAAATTTATTTTAACAGGGTTCTAGGTTTGTACTGGTCTTGTAATTCCGTAAACAGGTTCTTTGTCTGGCAGCTCCTCCTGGAAGGTTCCAAATAACTTATCCCAAAAAATAAATATTTGAGAATAATTTTTATCTAAATATTCGGGATTGATCGCATGATGTACACGGTGATGAGATGGCGTAACGATTATTTTTTCGAGGAACCCCATTTTATTAATATGACGGGTATGGTACCAGAATTGAGCAAATAAATGAAGAGGAGCTACTACCGCAATTACCGTGGATGGTACTCCGAGTAAAGCGGCTGGTAATAAAAAAATTGCAAAGATTTTTATGATACTCGAAATACTTTGCCTTAGTGCGCATGCCAAATTAAATTCTTCACTGCTATGATGAATAATATGATTGTTCCAGAAAAGATTGTACTGATGCGCAATTCGATGAACCCAATATCCGGAAAAATCCAATGCAATAAAAGCAATAAAATATAAACCAACTGAGGATTGAATATGTGTAAGTGCAAGGTGTTTTATCATCCAGTTATAACTTAATATTGCAATGCTTAATCCTATAACATCTTTCGTTGCGTTTGTGATACCCGAACTTAAACTGGAAATCATATCCATTGTTCGTACCGTATCAAAACCTTTTTTCCAGCCGTACCATTTTTCAAACAATACCAACACCAGAAAGGCGGGTGTTGCAAATAATAAAACGTTGCCGTAGGTTTCCATATATTAAAATGTAACCAAATTTAATAAAACATCATCATGAGAAGATTATTTGTTTTAACCAAATTTCTTGTACTCTTCATTATTTTATCTAATTGTTTACTGACCAACGCTCAAACAACAGGGATTCAAAAAATGGCTGCTTATAAACAACAAATGCAATTGTTAGAAAAATCACCCTACAAAAATTTGACGTGGAGACTTACCGGCCCCAATAATACAAGTGGGCGTAGTACAGATGTGGTAGGCGTTACTGGCAATCCCAATATTATATATGCCGCATTTGCTACGGGTGGTTTATGGAAAACAGAAGATGGGGGTGTGCATTGGAAATCGCTATTCGATAAGGAAGCAACGCTTTCCATTGGCAATATTGCGATGGCTCCTTCTGATCAAAATACCTTGTATGTGGGAACCGGAGAGGCTAATATATTCAGGGCCTCCTTACCCGGAATTGGTATCTATAAAACTACGGATGGAGGAAAATCGTTTAAGCATGTAGGTTTAGAAAATACAGGAACGATTTCAAGAATATTGATTCACCCAACCGATGCAAATATTGTATATGTTGCTGCCAGTGGTAACGAATGGACCTATAATAAAGATCGTGGTGTTTATATGACCAGGGATGGAGGTAAAACCTGGAAATTAATTTTAGGAGAGAATGAAAAGATTGGTTGTATTGATTTAGTGATGGATCCTGCCGATCCTTCTACTATCTATGCAAGTATGTGGAATCGTATTCGGAAAAGATGGAGTGATCCTGTACCTGAAGACGGCGATCATATTTATAAAACTACCGATGGTGGTAAATCATGGAAGATTATCAATAATGGATTGCCAGACACTAAGCTAACAGGAAGAATCGGGTTAGCGATCAGTCAGTCAAACCCCTCTGTTCTTTATGCGTTTGTTGATGATCATAACAAAAAGAGAGATCCAAGGCCCGGTGAAACGGATAGCTATGAACGAAAAGTACAAAAAGTAGTGATTGGAGGTGCAATATATAGAAGTAATAACAAAGGAGAAACCTGGGAAAAAACGGGAGAGGTGCATGATTTCTTTCGGCCATTTTCAGGAACATATGGCTGGGTATTCAGCCAGATAAGAGTGAATCCAAAAAATGAAAACCAGATTTATGCATTGGGTGTTTCGATGGGTAAATCGGAGGATGGTGGCAAAACATGGAAAATGTTCCGCCCTTCCGATCGCAATAGCGAAAATATCCATGGCGATAATCATGCTTTGTGGATTGACAAGGAAGATACGAGCAGAATTATTTTAGGTAATGATGGAGGTGTGAGCACTACGTTCGATGGTGGAAAAATTTGG
>JANNEK010000050.1:0-10368 GCA_031378605.1 Chitinophagaceae bacterium
AGTACTTAGGTATAAAATGAAAAAGGGTAACTTTTTTCAAAGTCACCCTTTCAAGTCGGGAAGACAGCCCTATAACCTTATTTATTCCAGTATTTCTACGTTCTGTATTATTACCCTGAAAGCCCCGTAAATAAAGGCTTCTGTTAAAGGTGACTAAACCGGACAAAAAATAACACTTCTGAAATTTGCTACACAATTTGCTACACACTACCTTTAGTGTAGCAAATTATTGAATATGGCAAAGGACAAAACAACCCTTCGGTTTTGGCTTCGTACAGACAGGCCAAATAAAGATGGATCGGCCCCGGTTCATCTCATTTACCAGATACAAGGACAGAGAAAGTATTATGCAATTCCAGGTGTTAGCCTGTTCCCGATCAATTGGAATCAGGTGGACCAGCAAGCCATTTACCGGGACAAGTCAGCAGCGAGAAAGATTAATAAGGATGTAGATGTAAGTACTTTGCTTACATCTGCGGAGGTCGCTGAAATAAACAGCAAACTGCAGGACGTAAAGAATGATGTCGGCGATGTGGAGACTCGGTTTAAGCTGGATAAAAAACCCTTTTCCCCACAAATGGTTATTGATAACCTGAAGGAACTAAAGCAGCCAGAAACGAAAAAGGATTTGCCCGGTATTAATATCGTTGACTTTATTGATCGTTTTGCAAAGGAAACTACAGACCATAAAGAGGGGACTCTAAAAGAATATAAGGGCCTTGCCAATAAAATGAAAGAGTATGAAAAACTCAAAAAAGTAAAATTCACCTTTGAAGGAGATGCTGCAATTTTAAAAGGATTCTCTGCTTTCCTGACAGGTGTAAAGGAGGTGAACAATATTACAAAGGCTAAGCTGTTCAGCACATTTAAAACAATTCTTCGCCATGCTAAAAAGCCTCCTTATAAAATAAAGTCAAATCCGGATTACTTCGATTTTAATGAAAAAAGCATTAAGAGAAAGGATAGTGAGTTTGAAGTTATAGCTCTGACTGAGGAAGAGTTTGAAGCAATTTATAATTATGATTTTTCTGATAATAAGACATTGGATGAAGCCAGGGATATTTTTTGTTTCTCCTGTACAACCGGGCTGAGGTATGGTGATTTAAAACAACTGCAAAGGAAGCACATCAAAAAGGATAATACCATTTCAATCCCGATGTCAGACAAGAATGATAAAAAAATTGAGATCCCTTTAAATCCTATCTCTCATGCAATTTTGCAGAAATATGCGGACCGGCTGCAACCTTTGCCGGTAACAACTTCGAAACGGAATTTAATCTCCAATCAAAAACTGAATACTCATATAAAGACAATTGGTAAAAATGCCGGTATTGATACTGATATTGAAATGGTACGGAATTACGGACTGGAATCAATATCTCTGGGGGTGTTCCCAAAATATGAATGGCTGTCTATTCACTGCGGAAGAAAAACGTTTACCACTCTTTCCCTTGCCCGTGGCATGGCATTACAGGAAGTCATGGCTATAACAACCCATTCAAGTTTTAAGGCCGTAAAAAGATATATTGATGTTACTAAAGACAGAAAGAAAACTGTTATGGCTAATGCATGGGGTGCTTTAAATCCCTTGAAGGTTGCAAAATGATTATTCACCATAAAACAAACATCATGAAAAAAAATATTCTTTATGTATCACATGACTCTGCGGACATGAAACCAATCTCATTAAAGGAGCTTACTAAGTTAGCTTTTGACAGTAAAACACCTGAAGATTATGCCGACTATTTGAATTTTGTTCTTAAAAGGGCTACAGCTGCCGTTAAAGCAACCGGAACCCCCTTGAAGAGATTCAAATTTAGGATTCATGAAAATGGAGCTGTTCACCCGTTTGGAGAAGGGACATGCCACCCATATTGTAAGAACTTCTATACTGCATATACGGTTGATGCCGATTGTTCCTTAATTCCACGGGTATAAAGGAATGTGTAAAAACAGAATCGATTTTGAAGCGAAATAAAGTAAAATTTAATTTTTAAAATTAGTAGCAATTTTGCTACTTTTGTTTATGACAGTAAGGGAATTGTTAAAGCTACTTAAAAAGGATGGCTGGGTTGAAAAGGACCAGAAAGGTAGTCACCTGCAATTGGAGCATTCAAAGAAGAAAGGGAAGGTAACGGTCCCGGTGCATAGTGGGGACATACCCAAAGGAACGCTGAACTCAATTCTCAAACAGGCCGGGTTGAAATAATCAGGCAATCTTTAAATATTTAAACTATTGTGCTATGAAACTTTTATTGGTAGTGGAAAAGGACAAGGGCAAGTTGTGGGGCCGTATCACCTACAAAGACAATCTGATTACTGATTTTTCCCGGACCATGGAATCCCTGGAGAAGAAAATGGCAAAGCTGCTCAAGGATTTTCATAGTGTCGAAAAGGTTTCCTTTAATCACAGCTATGACCTTACTGTATTTTTTGAACAGTTCGATTTTTTGAAACAGTCAAAGGTTGCAGAGCTGGCCGGTATCAATCCGGGGTTGCTTCGTCAGTATGCTTCGGGAGTAAAACATCCATCAGCAGAGCAGGCAATGAAAATTGAAAAGGCAGTCCACCTACTTGCAAAAGAATTACAATCTGTTTCGCTTTATGCTGATTAATAATTATCCCCTGCCAGTAGCATGACAGGGGATATAAAAAATAAATGAATGGGAGCTAAAGATACAACTGTAAAGGACGAAGAAAATCCAGATTATAAGAAACTTCTAAAAGAAATGATGGCCTGTAACACCTTTGCAGGCCTTGAATTAAAATTTGGTAACCGGCAAGCGTTAAAGGAGGATTACGAGAATAGAAAAACATTAGTCCCCGATTTTGAAGCTTTTATAAAATTAGAAACTAGGCTATTGGAAAATAAAATAGCCGCTGATAATACCGGAATCATAATTATAGGCTACGGCTATGTAACAAAAGGTTTTATAAATAGAAATATACAAGATGATTTACAGACAATAATTAGTGCTGCGGTAGATCAAATGTCGAATCAAGATAGAGTTGGTGAAGTAATCAATAAAGCTAAAATAGCAAATGGACTAGCAAAAAACCCAGAGAATAAATGTAATTTATTACAGCTTTTTGCCAACGGCGCCTCTATCGCTTTTCACCTGGCATTTCTTAGAAAGGAGTCGAATGAGCCTACTTCAATCAACGCTAATCCACAGGGTAACAATAGATGGACCGCTTTAACAAATATTCTTTGCCTGTTTTTTGAAAAGGGGTGTAAGGATTTGACACTAACTCAAGTACAAAGTATAAGCCCAATAGGTGTAAAAAATACTACAATCAAAAATAAGTTCAATGAGATGAGTAACAATTATAATCATTCTGGGCAATCGAAATCTGTAAGAACTTTTGCTAATTCCTATCAGCAGCTTTTAATCCACTTCAAAAATAATACAGCTATATATTCCCAAGTAGAAGCAAAATATAAACAGTTACAAGAGAACTATTCCAATATGTTGTAAAAGTTTTACACCCCGTGTCACCCCGTGTGGGGTATAAAGTACTATAACCTTTGCAAATCTGCAATATGCAGAAAAGCAAAGGTTATTTTATGAATGATACTGCATTAATCATTGGAAGATTCAATCAACTGGAAAAGAAGATTGAAAATATCTCTACCATTAAGGAAGATGAAATAATCAATCGGGAAGAGCTCTGCCACCGCCTTAAAATTACGGAAGCGACCTGCATCAAATGGGAGAAAAGAGGTAAAATATTATCCTTTAGAATCGGTCCCAATGTCCGGTATAATTGGCCTGCTGTTCTTGCAAAACTTCAAGAACAAGAAAAGGAGGTGGTCCATGCTTAACCCCTTTGAAATTATAGTGGCTGAACTGAGTGAACTCAAAGAGGCTGTTAAGAACATGCCCCAGGCTATTGCAGCCAATCCCGCTGAAATTATAGACACTAAAGAGTTATGCATTCGCCTGGCAATAAGTGAACCCACGGCCATTAAGATGCGGAAAAAGAAATTACCACACTTCAAATTGGGGAACAGTGTCCGGTATAACTGGATAACAGTAGTGCAATACCTGGAAGAAAAAAACAAAAAACTTTAATTATAAAAAAAGCCAGTTGACTTGCCGGTCACTGGCCAATAAAAAATCTAATAATGGAAAACGAAAATACCGAAATAGTAGCTAGGCAGCGAAAACAATTTAATGCCACTTACACCCAGGTAAAAAGTTTTGAAGAAATAACAGCCAGCGGGGAAAGAAGATCGCAAAAGCTTCGTTGCCTGGATATAATAGAGAGGCACCAGCCGATTAATGCAAGACAACTGGGAATACTTGCAGGGCTGGAAATAAACGCAATAACAAGAGTTATAAAGGATTTGCAACAGAATGAACCAGCGTTAATCCGGATAGGTTTTTTAGGAAAATCAAACCTGACAGGGAAGCTAGTTCAATGGTATGTTTTGCCTTCGTGGATAGCACCGCAGGGAGAACAGCAAAGATTGTTTTAATGAATGTTGCTATCAATAACGAACGGGAGGACCAGTTGTTTTTCGAATCAGCCATGCAGAAGCAAATGCAGGCCGACACAGAGGCTGAATTGGAAAAGGAGGATTACCTATGGCAGGTGCTCAATGATGAAGCAGAATCAGAGGCATTGATGGAGGAAGAAAACGAGGCCTACCTGTGGCAACAGATAGAAGAAGAAAATGAAAGGGAGCACCGGGAGATGATTGAAATATGGGTTTCTATTGAGTTGAAAAGAGAAAAAGAAACAAAGGGAAAGCAATTACTCTTAGAGTTCAAATAAAAAGAAAGCCGGGTATTAAACCGGCTCCAAATAGTTATGATATACACCCGGTGTTTTTAATGTTTTGACCGGGAAGGATTGGCTAAATCCTTTACAACTCAAAGTTATGAATTTCGGTTCATAAAAATTGTTTTATGGGTTTCTACCCGGTTGATTTGGGCAACGACTGCGAGGTGTCGACCCTTAGGAAAAAATGCACAAATAGCTGTTATTGGCGGCTAAAAAATCAACCTCCTTACTGCTATGCCGGCATTGACAATAAGACCAGGTATAGCTTAGAAAACGATCCAATTTTAGCTTTCCCATACTCAGGTATGAATGCTAAATGAAGTTTCGAAGGGTGATAAGGAATAAAGCAGGTCACACTTGAATCCTAATAAAGGGTGCAGGAATAGACCTTGTATGTACTGTTGATTAAAAAAAAATAGTTATAAATGAAAAAGACAAATATAAACGAGTTTCTTCCGGAAGAAACCACGAAAAAGGCGGAAGAAACTAATATCTCACAGGGAAACCCGGTTTAACCTTTGGGTTTTATTTTCAAAACCTTCCGGTTTTTAAATAAAGAAAACTTGAAAGGAATAGCGTATCAAATGCACAAAAAGACAAAAAATAGCACAATGGAAAAAAGAGGCGGAAATAAATCAACTACCTGGCCGAAAGGGAAAAGGCCACCAGTTCAAAAACCAAAAGGCTCTAAACACAAAAGAACCATTTTAAAAGAATCTATGGGTTTGAAAAAGTGGGAAGGATTAAAAGAATTTATAGAAACGGAGGGTGCTGATAAGCTGGTCATAGAAATGAAAAAATTGAAAGGGAGAAGCTATGTGCAAGCATACGGCATAGTAGCCGAATATGTAAAACCGAAGTTATCAAGAGTACAGGCAGAAATAAGCAAATCGATAAATATTTCGGATCTCCCTATAGTTTTTGAATAATGAAATAAAAGAAAAAGACTGATAAAAAATAAACTCTACGATGAAAAGCAATAAACAATCACCCGATACTTTACACAACAATTGCAGTACACTACCCCTCAGTAATTTTATTGAGATTGTTTTACATGGTGACCTGCGATGGCTAGTAAGAGGCGGAAACCCATCGTTAAATGAATTATCTGCAGCTTGGGATAAAATTCTCGAAGAGTATGTATCACTCGTAAAAACAAATAAGTCAGACTCAATCTTCGAGCTTTATAAAAAAATCAAGTACACCGAATGGCAGATTGTCTTTGTAGATAAATGCATTTATGCTTTAAAGATTCTGTATGATGAAGAAATAGCCGATTTGCTCAATCAACGTGGCTTCGGTATTGTACAACACTCAGAAGATTGGCAGGCTTATTTAAAAAGTTTGTATGCAATAGAAATGAGTGCAAAGATCCTTGTCGTTTTATTAAATCAGTACAACGCTGAATATAAGCTTGTAGACAAAGAACAAGGTGCTCCTGATAATGCTAGTGCTGAAGACCAAAGGTTCAGGTATGAAAAAGAGCTGGCCATGTTGAGTAAATACCAGGGGCAGCGAATTATTAAAGAGATAATAACGGTAATGGAGTATGCCGCCATTATAAATAACTATCTGGAAGAGCAAAAGTCAAATAAAAAAACTATCAAAGATGGCTGATCAGGAACAACTATATAATGAATTTGCCGACCTCGCTGCATTGGAGTTGCAGAAAAAAGAGGTCTTAGCAATATTCGCTGAAATTAAAACTGGTATTAAAGGACTAACTGATGTGGGTGTAGGAATGGATAAATCTTCCGGACTCAGAAGCATGAACGAGGCCACCCGGTCTTTTATAAAAAGTCAGCATGAACTTGATGCTATAACTAAACGAGTAGAGGAAAGGAAAGCGCAGTGGAATGGTACCAGTAAAGAAATTACACAGCTTATTTTATTAGAGGCTAAGGCATCAAAGGAAGCCTCTACAGCAAAACTACAGGAGGCTAAAGCCCGGTTAATTAATGCACAAGCGGCAGATAAAGAAGCAGGCTCAGTTGCCAAAACAAATAGAGCCGGGAAACCGGGTTCTACCCCCAACTCTGTAATCTCAACTGATAACTTAGCGGAACTACAGAAAGAGAAAGAAGCGTTAAAACAAACCGGAACAGTCGTAAATGACCTTGATAGGGCACAGGCAGCAGCGGCGAATTCCGCAACTCAATTAAAGGTTTCTCAATCAGCATTATCAAGTACAGTAAAAGCAGGTAAGATTGATGACGAGGCAAAAGTGAAGGCGATAAAAGATTTGAAGTTTGCTAATAGTGAAGCGAATGTAGAACTACAGGGATTCAAGATTCAAAAACTGGAAGCGAATAAAGCAGCAAAATTAGAGGCTCTTGAAAATCTGGGACTGATAGATTCTTACACTAAGCTTTCGAACGAGTATAAAATTGCTGCACAAAATGCGAAAAATCTAGCTGTTCAATACGGTGTAAATAGCCCGGTAGCCAAAGCAGCTGCAAAAGAAGCACTCGGATTAAATACTCAGCTACAAGCTATTGATAAAACGGTAGGACAAAGTAATAAGAATGTCGGAAATTATGGGTCAGCATTCAAAGGGATATTTGGTTCAATCAGGCAGCTTGCTAATATTCTTCCGGGTATAGGTATAGCTGGTATTTTCGGAGCAGTATTCTCAGGAATTGCAAGCCTGTTTTCTAATACAAGTAAAAAGGCTGATGAATTGAAAGAAAAAATAAAAGGATTGATAAAGCCGATTGAGGATATTCAATCAGCAGCTACAGCCGGGACCGGTGAATCAATATCAAAAGTAACTGCCTTGTCAAATGCTGTGCTTGACCAAACATTGAGCTATCATAAGCGGAATGAAGCATTGAACCAATTAAAGGAAATCAATAAAAACTATTTTGGCGATTTGACTTTAGAAACAGCAGCTTTAGGAGGATTGAAAAAAGCAGTTGATGAATATACTAATGCAATTATTGCAGCTGCTGTTGTAAAGGGTTTCGAATCGGAAATCGGAAAAGTTTCAGTTGAGTTAAATAAACAACTCACAGATTACAATAAAGCAGGAAAAGCTGTTGATGATTACGGTAGAGCATTAGACGATTTAAATAAAAAAATTATTTCAGAAGGCCGGGGCGGGGATGCAAAAACAGATTCTGATATTGAAAATATTTCAAGGGCCGAATTAAAACTTAGAAAAGCAAAAGATAATTTAACGTTAATTGGTAGTGGAGCTAGTCAACTTTCCAGCCAGATGACAAATTTAAAATCGGCTATTCAGGGGGCTGTTAATGAGTCTTTAAAATTTAAACCTTTAACTAGCCAATCTACTGGGTCCAAAACAAACCCTGCAATTGAGAACGAAAGGAAAGCAGCTCTAGAGCTTTTCAAATTTAAGCAGCAGTTATTGATTGACGAACAGAAGCAAATAGCTAATTCACCCCTACCCGACGATATAAGAATACAAGCAAGAAAAAAACAAGCTCAATTGGAAATGGAGTTAATAATCGGGGTTGCTAATTTCGAATTAGAAAAGGCAAAACTAACTCAATCAGAAAAGGCTTTAATTGATGCGAAAGAAACAGAAGATTTAAAGAATACTGTACAGGCCCGGAACAGGGATATTTTCATAATACAATATCAAGCGCAGCAGGAACTCCGGCAACTCGGTGAAGAAACAAGTAAATACCTGGAACAGTTGGAAAAAGACCGGTTGGAAAAAGAAAGAGTTGAAAGGTTTGAATTCCTTGAGTCTGTAAACAGGCAACAAATTTCGCTTGCTCAAACTATAGGTGATAAAGAATTGACAAAGCTAAATGAGCTATATTCTAAGGGATTAATTGACAAGGAAACTTATGAGAGAAGAAAAACAAAAATTGAAAGAGATACCCTTAATGATTCTCTTTTAATTCAGGTAGATTATTATGAGAAGCTTCTGGCCATCTCAACGGTAGTAGGAGAAGCCCGGATTAATGCTGAGAAGGAACTGGCGAGGATAAGGAAAGAAATATCAGCTCAAGGTAAAACGGATGCGGATAATGACAAGGCAAAGGATCTAGAAGACATAGCCAAAATACAAAAAGCCTGGAATGACCTTGCCTCTGTTATTGGAAGTGCTTTGGATGCTGCCTCAACTGCACAGAAAAATAAAATTCAGGAGCAGATTGATGATTTAGATAAGAAGAAGGAAAAGGAAATTGCTGCAATTAATGCCAGTTCAGATACAGAGGAAAAGAAAGCTGCAAAAATAAAGTTGCTGGAAGCAAATGTCCAGGCACAAAGGGAAGCATTACAAAGACGGCAACGAGAGATAGACAGGAAGAAGGCAATATTTGATAAAGCGAATACCATAACTAATATAATTCTGAATACAGCAACAGCGGTAACAAAGGCTCTTCCTGATTTATTTCTGGCTATTCTGGCCGGAGCAATGGGGGCTGCTCAATTAGCTATCGCAGTGGCCGCCCCCATTCCAACATTTGCAAAGGGTACTAATAATGCACCCGGTGGTATTTCATTAGTGTCAGAAGAGGGAAGAGAGTTAAGAATTGAAAAGTCGGGAAGGGTTTCTTTAACACCTGATACACCAACACTAATGTCGCTTACAAAAGGTGATAAGATTCTCCCTCATAAAGTAACCGAGGATATTCTGGCATCAATTAGTATGACCAAATTAGCCGCAATGAATGGGGTGAGAGTAAAAGAATCGGATAACCGGGATTTATTAGAATCACAAATCGCACAATTAAAGGCATTGAATAAAAAGCAATTCCAATTCATCATTCATAATGAGCCGGGAGTTGAAAGTTCAGCTTGGTACCAATACCATCTAAAGCGTTAAACACTTATAAAATATTGCATTTAATACTACCTATGAGAAATACAGATCAGCCTCTCACTGACTTACTTTCAATCAATAAACCCGATGAATGGAAGAATTGGTTAAATCACATTCAAGCAAACCTTATAAGCACTGGTTATTGTGAGGGATTGACCAAATCGGGAGCAACAGAGTTTGCTTCCTCTTTCCTGGGCTTACAAAACTTTTTTTCTGAATTAAAGAGAAGCAAGAAAACCAAGGTTCCGTAACCGAAATACAATGCGTCGGACCGTAACATTTCGTAATCTCTGTTCTTATAGAAACTTCAATAAAAAAAGCCCCGGCATAATGCCAGGGCCTTAGCAAATTATTGTAAGAACTGATACAAAGATAATCCTTTGACAAAAAACCACAGGATTAACCCGGGTAAAATATTGCAACTGACATTTTCGGAGGCTCATGGTTTGGTCCCTTATTGCCTTAAATCCGATTCAGATACTGAATGAAGGAAGTCAACTTAGGAAAAACGGGAAAGGAAAACGGTTGTTATTTGCTACACAATTTGCTACAAGAACAGGATAAAAATGAAAAAACCCGCCATAGTAGCGAGTTTCATCAAAATGCTTGTCGGGAAGACAGGATTCGAACCTGCAACCCCCTGGTCCCAAACCAGGTGCGCTACCGGCCTGCGCTACTTCCCGAACTTCTCCGGTTTATAACCGGAATTGGGTTGCAAATATATAGCCTTCCACTCTAATTACAGCGTATTTTTAAAAGAGAATGAATTTCATAAA
>JANNEK010000089.1:0-14006 GCA_031378605.1 Chitinophagaceae bacterium
TGGAATAAAAACGAAAGCGAGAATGTTGCAAAGTATGGAGATATTCCCTCTCCATTGCCATCTGTTAATGGGAAAGTAGAAAAAGTAAATGTTGATTTTGCACCCGGTATTGATGATGGAATAATAAAAGCACCCTCGGCAGAATCTATTTATACAAAGCCGTATAATAAGGGAAACTATTCAATAAAGTCAGCCGAAAATCCGAATAGCTATAATAACTTTTCGGATGTATTGTATGTAATAGATGGTATTCAACAACCTAAAGATGCAGATGCGATCAAACAACTTGATCCAAATGATATTGAAAGTATAAATGTATTAAAAGACGAAAGTGCCATTGCACTTTATAGCGCGAAAGGAAGCAAGGGGGTAGTTTTGATTACGACTAAAAAGAAAAAAGGAGCAATTAGTTTTGAAAGTAAAACAATGAATGTTGAGCAGGGCAAGACCGTATTTAATGGTAACGTTAAATTGGGTAACCTGGATAATTTTAATGGATTGTTTGTGGTAGATGGAAAAGAATACTCTAAAAAAGACTTTATGGAACTTTCTATTGAAACGATGAATATTGAATCCGTTACCGTATTGAAAGGAACCAGTGCAACTGCTCTTTATGGTGATAAAGGGAAAGAAGGCGTGATAGAAATAAAAACAAAGAAGCCGGTTACTTCTATTATTCAAAAAAATAATTCATTTATAGTTACTGCTAAAAAACTTTCTTATAAAGCAAGAACAAAGACCCTGCTTTTTGAAGGAGGTGTTGTGATGGAAGACAACACAACATCATCTATATCTGGTAAAGCCGTTCACCTTGATCAATCAATTAGTCTTTTAGTGGTGGATGGAAATCAAAAATCACTTAAAGACGATTTTGTAATCAGTAACCGCAGTTATAAAATTATTTCTCTCGGTAAAAAAGCTGCTATAGAAAAATATGGGGCCAAGGGAGAAAACGGTGCAGTAGAAATTACTTCCCTGTAAAAAATAGAAAGACAAAATCACTTAGAAAGATATCTCAGTAATTCCTCCTTTTGTGTTACTAAACAAACGTTTTCTTTTCTTTGTGGCGAACAATTGTTATTCATACATCATAAAAAAATATTGTAATTCAGAGGTTGCCTCAAAATAGTTTAAATATTTTTTCCTCGCAACGACGCAAAGTCGCAACGCTTGATTTTGAATATTTTCTTCTTTGCGTCATAGCGCCTTTGCGAGATTTTATTTGTCTTTTGCGACAGCCTCTTTTTTTTAGATGGAATTGATCTTGCTCCATAGAATTGTTGCCGTTGAACCGAGCGTGGCAACAGGAGCCGCAAGTAGCAATAAAGCCGGGTCAATAATCGTATTTATCCTGTTTTGCCCACAGCCATTTTTACCTTAGATTTGCCGCCGCCTTCTTTTATACTTCCGGAGGGCAGGTTTAATTTTTTAATCAGGCTATTGGTCGCAGGTCAGTAGCCATAAGAATCTTTAATATGGCAAACACATCAGATATCAGCCGCGGTATGGTTATTAAGCTCGATGGCAGTCTTTACTCTGTTGTTGAATTTGGAGAGAATAAGACAGCACGTGCAGCAGCAAAAGTGTGGGCCAAATTAAAAGGCGTAGATAATAACCGTAGTATTGAGAAAACCTGGAACAGTGGAGATAATATTTACCCTGTGCGAATAGAGCGTAAGGATTACCAGTTTTTATATAAGGACGATACCGGGTATAATTTTATGGATACTGAAACATTTGAGCAGATTGCCGTTCAGGAAAGTATGGTAGATGCTCCACAATTTTTAAAGGATGGAGCTACTGTATCCGTTATGATGAATACAGAAACTGAGCTACCGATGAGTGTAGAATTGCCCGATAAAATTGTTATGAAAGTTACTTACAGCGCACCTGGTGTAAAAGGTGATACTGCTACCCGTACCTTAAAGCCTGCTACTGTCGAAACAGGCGCCGTAATAAATGTGCCTCTTTTTGTAAATGAAGGAGAGCTGATACGAATTAATACCAAAACAGGGGAGTATGTTGAGCGAGTGAAAGAATAGTTTGTAGTTTTTTAGTTTGTAATACGGGGGATAAATTTTTTATTGATTGCTTATTAGCCTAGATTTCCCAAACATTTTAAGCGTCGAATTACAAACTACAAAACACCAACTTGTAAATTTTTTTCCCTTATCTTAGCCGCCATTTATAATTAACCAACCGATAACCTAAAAAAAATTCTGATGGATTTCAAACAAATTCAGGAATTGATTAAAATAATCAATAAGTCGAACATCGGAGAGGTAACTATTGAAGAAAAAGGATTTAAACTTATCATCAAACAAAAAGAAGAACCTTCTCAGCATATTGTGAGTGCGGGCCCGATGCCTTCACAAATGTTTGCTTATCCCCCGCAGGCTACGTTGAGCCAGGGAACTTCAAATGTGGAACCGGCACCAGAAAAACCCAAAGCAGCAGAACTACCACCTGCAAATACTATTATTATTAAAAGCCCAATGATCGGAACTTTTTACCGGAGTTCTACACCTGGTAAACCAGTTTTTGTTGAGCTAGGCGATGAAGTTACTCCGGGTAAAGTGGTATGTATTATTGAAGCCATGAAGCTTTTTAACGAAATTGAAAGCGAGGTAAAAGGAAAAATAATAAAGATATTGGTGGAAGATGCAAGCCCGGTAGAATATGATCAGCCGCTTTTCTTAGTAGAACCTAATTAATAGTCAACAGTGAGTACTTCCTATTGAAGCGTTCTCATTAACTCAAAGAGATCGAACCTATATCAATGGCACATTTTCTGATCTGCATCCAGGTACATTAAATTTAAAGCATGTTCAAAAAAATATTAATAGCCAATCGTGGAGAAATTGCGTTAAGGGTAATACGCACTTGCCGCGAAATGGGAATTAAAACCATTGCTGTTTATTCTACTGCAGATAAAGATAGTTTGCATGTACGTTTTGCCGATGAAGCAGTATGTATTGGAAAACCGGCAAGTGCTGATTCTTATTTGAATATTCCTCATATAATGGCTGCTGCCGAAATTACCAATGCTGATGCCATCCATCCGGGTTATGGGTTTTTAGCAGAAAATGCAATGTTTTCGGAAATATGTGGTGAGCATAATATAAAATTTATCGGACCTACTCCTGATCAGATACGTGCAATGGGCGATAAGATTACGGCAAAAGAAACAATGATTAAAGCAGGTGTTCCGGTTGTTCCGGGGGGACAAGGTTTATTAGAAACTGTAGGGCATGCAAAAGAATTGGCAAAAGAAGTTGGATACCCTGTTATTTTAAAAGCGACTGCTGGTGGGGGTGGTAAAGGAATGCGTGTAGTATGGGAAGAAAGTGAAATAGAAAAAGCATTTAATTCTGCCAAGCAAGAAGCAGGGGCTTCCTTTAAAAACGATGGAATTTATATGGAGAAGTTTGTAGAAGAACCTCGCCATATTGAAATACAAATTGCCGGAGACCGGTATGGAAAGGTTTGTCACTTAAGCGAACGTGATTGTTCTATACAACGCAGGCATCAGAAATTAGTGGAAGAATCTCCATCTCCCTTTATGACACCAGATCTTCGGTTGCGCATGGGCGAGGCTGCGAAAAAAGCAGCAGGTGCTATTGGATACGAAAGTGTAGGCACGATAGAGTTCCTGGTAGATAAACACCGCAATTTCTATTTCATGGAAATGAATACACGTATCCAGGTAGAGCATTGCGTTACCGAAGAAGTTACCAATTTCGATTTAATAAAAGAGCAGATAAAGATTGCCGCCGGCGAACCAATAAGCGGAGCCGACTATGAACCTACTATGCATGCCATCGAGTGCCGAATCAATGCTGAAGATCCGTACAACGATTTTCGTCCCTCACCGGGAAGAATTACGGTATTGCATCAACCGGGCGGTCATGGTATTCGTATAGATTCGCATGCCTATGCCGGTTATAATATCCCTCCGTATTACGATTCAATGATTGCGAAAATTATTTCTGTAGCAAGAACGCGACACGAGGCTATAAATACGATGAGCCGGGCCCTAAGTGAGTATGTTGTCGAAGGAGTAAAAACAACTATTCCCTTTCACCAGCAACTGATGAAAAATGAAAAATTTATCAGCGGCGATTTCAATACCAAGTTTTTAGAAAGCTTTAAGATGGTATAGTTCCAAACCAATTGCTTATACAGGTCCCGCATAGTGCGGGATTTTTTTTGCACCGTAGTTAATTAAGAAAATGGAAAGGGGTTGATTTAGATTGTTTTTTTATCCGGGCTCTGGTGCTACTATGAAGCGATCGTTGCGACGCTCCGTTCATCGGCAACAATTCTATTGATTATTGATCCTCGTTTAAAATATTTACTCAACGCGTAAGATCTTTGATGCATTGGCACGAGACGTTCCTACGGAACGTAGATACACATTTTATGATAAAGCTACCCACGAGTTGTCCTTACAGGACAATAATACAAATGCGTTGGTATTTAT
The DNA here is from genome assembly GCA_031378605.1 of Chitinophagaceae bacterium. Classification (GTDB taxonomy): domain Bacteria; phylum Bacteroidota; class Bacteroidia; order Chitinophagales; family Chitinophagaceae; genus Endoryza. The sequence continues at coordinate 4,484 of JANNEK010000089.1, forward strand.
TAATTAGAAAGATATTATTCATGCCAGATACACGTGGTGTATTTGCACAAAACTTTCCTAGAAAACATAGATACAAATTTTATGATGATGCTACCCAAGGGTTGTTCTTACAGGACAATAATACACTTGCAAAACTTTTATTTATTTAGATTTAGAACCTCGGATTTATTTGCACAAAACTTTCCAACGGAACGTAGCTATATATTTCATTTTGTTGCTACCCACGAGTTGTCCTTACAGGACAATAATACAAATGCGTTGGTATTTATTAATTAGAAAGATATTATTCATACCAGATACACGTGGTGTATTTGCACAAAACTTTCCTAGAAAAGATAGATACAAATTTTATGATGATGCTACCCAAGGGTTGTCCTTACAGGACAATAATACACTTGCAAAACTTTTATTTATTTAGATTTATAACCTCGGATTTATTTGCACAAAACTTTCCTACGGAACGTAGCTATATATTTTATTTTGTTGCACTCACGAGTTGTCCTTACAGGACAATAATACAAATGCGTTGGTATTTATTAATTAGAAAGATATTATTCATGCCAGATACCCGTGGTGTATTTGCACAAAACGCTCCTAGGAAACGGAGATACAATTTTTATGATGAAGCTACCCACGGGTTGTCCTTACAGGACAATAATACACATGCAAAACTTTTATTTTTTTTAGATTTATAACCTCGGATTTATTTGTACAAAACTTTCCTACGGAACGTAGATACAATTTTTATGATGAAGCAACCCACGAGTTCTCCTTACAGGACAATTATACAAATGCGTTGGTATTTATTAATTAGAAAGATATTGTTCATGCCAGAAACATGCGGTCTATTTGCGCAAAACGTTCCTACGGAACGTAGCTACGCCTTTTATGAAGAGGCTACACAAAAGTTGTCCATTCATGATTGAATACAAATGCAAAATTTGTTCGCCTGATTTTATGTCCCATCGGGACAACTCATGGGTAGAACGAAAGCAAAACAATTACGTTCCGTAGGAACGTCTCGTGCAGGCAGAAGAAATGAATTAAAAAATTATATCAGCAACCAATAACTTTTTTCACCGTTCCTGTGCAGATTAATTCGTAAAAAAGAATAAAAACCGGGTAAAAACGAATGCGTATTTTTTGTGAATTTATCTTCATAGAATATAAAAACTCCGATCAGACACCAGTTGAAGCAGGGTGCATAAGAAATTATTATCAGTAGGAGGCCAACTACAAAGTTGAATGCTTCTTTTCTTTTTTACGTCTCGACTTTTTCCATTCTTTCAACTTTTTCTTTTGTTCCAAATTGAGTACAGTATTTAATGTTACCCAATCAAGATAATGCTGCATACGCTGTCGCTTAATAATTGTTCGGATCTGTTCTTTTTTGAATTGCGGAAAGATTCAAAGATCTCCAGCGACGATCCTGATCGGGAATTCTATAAGTCGCTTGTGCTGACAAACTCAAATTTATTTTAATCAGGATAACTACAATCAACCATTTCATAGCAAACAAATTCAACCTATAGATAGCTATAGACTGCCGAAAGTTTAATGTAAAGAAAAATTAATGTTGAAAGCGATAGATCAAATCATCCATTTTAAAATCCGGTGCGTAAAAAGTAGCCAATCGTTGAATTACTTTTTCAACCAATGCGTCCGGACAAGATGCACCACTGGTCAATAGTATTCGTGCAGGTTTTTGTTGTGGTAAATAATTAGAAGATAAAACTTCTTGTTTAGTATGATAATTATAATGAAGAATTTCTGTAGCAGATACTAACTTCTCTTCACTATTAATAAAAAAGCTCGGCAATCTATTTTCACATAATTCTACGAGATGAGTTGTATTAGAAGAGTTATATCCACCAATGATGATGGCGAGGTCGGCGGGAGTATTCAGCATACCCGTAACGGCTGTTTGATTATCATTGGTTGCATAACACAGTGTATCCCGATTATCTGCAAAACGTTCGTTAATGTGTTGGTCGGAAAGGTTAAAATGTTTTTGTATGGTTTGTTTCAAGTAATCGGCAATGGCCTGTGTGTCGCTGGCAAGTTGTGTGGTTTGATTAACAACACCGATACGCTGAAGATCTTTTTCGGCATCAAAGCCTTCCGAATACAAACCTTTGAATGTACTATAAAATTCATGCAACGGCTTTTGCCCCATAATAAATTTTGCCAGCTCCACGGTATCTTTCATATCATTAACAATCAGCGAAGGTGCATTGTAGGCGGCATGTGAAAAGGTAGCTCTTGTTTCTTCATGATTGGGCTTTCCATGAATAATTATCGTATATCCCTTACCGGCAATTTGTTCGCTACGGTTCCATACTTTTTCTACAAAAGGACAGGTAGTATTGTATTTTTCTGTGTGTATTCCTTTAGCGTGCAGTTTGGCTTCCATTTGAAGAGTAGTACCAAAAGCCGGAATAATTACAATATCTTCTTTTGTAATACTTTCAAGTGATATCAGTTCATTCCCTAATGTATCCTGTAAGAATAATACTCCTTTTTCGAGGAGGCCGCTATTTACCTGTGGATTGTGTATCATTTCACTCAATAAAAAAATACGTTTGCCTGGATTTTCTTCCACTGTACGAAAAGCGATTTCAATAGCATTTTCTACACCATAACAAAAACCGAAATGGCGGGCAAGGTAAATATGAAGAGACCCCAGATCCAATTGCGTAGGAGTAAAATCTTTTTTTAATTTATCCTTTTGCTTACGGTATTCTTTAATTGCAGAAATTAATGAACTGCGAAAAATTGTAGGAACTTCAAATGTCTTCATAAATATAATAACAGCAATAAAGGTACAATGTTGAGATTTAATTGTTGATTCATAATTCCTGATTTCATAAAGATTCCAATCTCTTTAAACTTAGAGCAGTGATTTATACTGATATTTGAAAGGCTAACTCCGATTGGTTATCTTTGATTCTCTTGATTTGTTTGCCTGCCGTTCAATCGTAGCTTATCAACTTGTATTATTATGAATCGCTTGTTTAATCCCGTGGCTTGGAGCCTTGCAACTAATTTGTACGAGGTAAATATTCGTCAATACACATCCGAAGGAACTTTTGTTGCTTTTGAAAAACATCTTCCACGGCTGAGAAATATGGGTGTTGAAACACTTTGGTTTATGCCAATTACACCCATAAGTTTGGTGGAACGACAGGGTACACTTGGAAGTTACTATGCATGCTCAGATTATACATCTGTTAACCCGGAGTTTGGTACGTTGAACGATTTTCGGAAATTGGTAATGGAGGCTCACAAATTGGGGTTTAAAGTTATTATCGATTGGGTGGCAAACCATACGGGTTGGGATCATCATTGGACAACATCCAATCCCGAGTTTTATAAAAAAAATGCAGAAGGAAAATTTTACGATAATAATAACTGGCACGATGTAATTGATCTTAATTATTATGATGGTGCTATGAGAAATGCCATGATAACCGCCATGCAATTTTGGGTGAACGATTGCGGAATTGATGGATTTAGGTGCGATATGGCTCATTTAGTACCACTTGACTTTTGGAGCCAGGCGCGGGTAGCATTGGATTCAATCAGGCCTTTATTTTGGTTGGCAGAAACAGAAGACTATCATTACCTGGAAGTTTTTGATTGTTGTTATGCCTGGCAATGGATGCATGATACCGAGAAGTATTGTAAGGGAGGAATGGATTTGTTTAAATTGAAAAGTGTATTATCAAGATACGAAAGTGAATTCCCTTCAGAGACTACACAGTTATTTTTTACGTCGAATCATGATGAGAATAGCTGGAATGGAACCGAATATGAAAAATATGGAAATGCGGCGAAGGTGTTTGCCGTTTTCAACTGTTTGTGGCAGGGCTTACCATTAATGTATAGCGGGCAAGAATTACCCAATAAAAAGAGATTAAAATTTTTTGATAAAGATATTATTGAATGGAACGATAAGCCAGAACTTCAGGACTTTTATAAAACACTATTGAGGGTAAGAGCAAATAATTCTGCAATCAATCAGGGAAAAATTTCAAAGCCTATCTTCATTTCTGTTACTGCCAACCAAAATGTTTTTGCTTTTATGAGAAGAAATAGTGGCAGCGAAGTGGTTGTATTGCTTAACCTATCGCCAAATCATACATATATACAACTACCAGATGGATATGTTCATGGCACCTATACTTCTGTTTTTAACGGGGCCAGGCTGGACATAATTCCCAACCACTCTTTTGAATTGAATGCCTGGGATTATATGGTGCTGGAGAAATAGAAAAGTGCAGAAATAAAAAAATGAACCACCCAGCTTTAATAAAGCGGGTAAGGGCCAGCTATTTCCTGCGATTAATTTTTCGAGCTTTCTGCTATTTGAAAAGCCCCGGTTTTCACCAGGGCTTTATTATAAAAATAATGTTCAATAAAAGTTAATTGCTGCTGTTTAAATTAACTACAATCGGGTAAACGCCATCATAGCCAGGGTACATTCCTTCTAGTTTCAAACTTCCAGATGCAGTTTCAACGGCCATTCTTAAATCATCGATAGTCTTAACCTCTTTACCATTTGCTTTTGTAATTACATATCCTTCCTGAACACGTACCCTGCTTAAAAGTCCATTACTATTTATAGACTTTATTTCTACACCTCCGTTCACTCCCAATTCTTTTGCAGTTTCTTTTGAGATGGGTTTTAATTCAGCGCCTAATTTATCGAGAATGGATGTTTTAACAACATCGGTATTACCAGTAACATTACGAAGCACTACATTTATAGTTGTTTCCTTTCCATCGCGAACATAAGTGATGGGAACTTTATCTCCAGGACGATAGGTCGCAATCTGGCCCACCATTTCAGGGCCATTGGTAACTTCCATTCCATTCACTTTAGTAATAATATCACCTTTCTTGATGCCTGCCGCTTCTGCCGCTCCTTCTTTAGTAACTTCTAATACATATACCCCTTCACCTTCCTTAATACCATTTTGATTTTTCACATCTTCACTTAAATTATCGCGAGGGTATTGAATACCAAGGAATGCTCTTTGAACGGTTCCGAATTTTATTATATCCGCAATAATTTTCTTTACAATGTTTACCGGAATGGTAAACGAATAACCTGCAAATGCACCAGTAGGGGAAGCAATTGCTGAGTTAATACCAATTAACTTACCGTCGGTTGTTATCAAGGGGCCGCCACTATTTCCGGGGTTAACGGCAGCGTCTGTTTGTAAAAATGATTCAACGGGCATGGCACTTTGCCGCCTATTAATTTCTAACGTTCTTCCTTTAGCACTAATGATACCTGCGGTTACTGTAGTTTCAAGGGTTAGAGGATAGCCTACGGCTAACACCCACTGACCAACTTTCACGTTATCAGAATTGCCATATATTAAAAAAGGAAGTGCTTTTGCGTCGATCTTTATAACGGCAAGGTCTGTACTAGGATCAGCCCCGATTACTTTTGCTTTGAAAGTTTTTTTGTTGTTAAGGGTAACACTGATTTCATCTGCACCATCTATTACATGGTTATTGGTTACAATAAAACCATCTTCACTGATAATTGCGCCGGAACCAGATGCACTCTGAGGAAAAGAACGGGACCTGTCGCCAAATAAATCATCTATATCTAAATCAGGAAACATATCTCCAAAAGGACTTTTACGGGGAAGATTGTTAGTAGCAGTACGTGTTGCTTTTGTTTTAATGTGTACAGTAGCAGGGATGGCAATACCGGCAGCCTGGGTAAAATCGATTGGATTTTCCGTTCCTGTTGTTCCATCAAACCCTGTATAATTTATGGGATCTTTGCCCTGCTCACTATTCACTTTTGAAGGATAGACATAAGCATCTTTTTGTACAAACTTATTATATCCCCAGAAGGTAGCAGCAGAAGTTACAATACTGATGAGTACTATACTTAGAATCTGTTTTGTTTTCATTTTAGAATTTTTTCGTGCAAATCGTAGTTCAAATTTTATACCAGACACATAACAAAATAACAACTCTAAATCCTGCCTTTTACTACCCCTCGTTTAGTTTAACAATTAATTTACTAAAGTCTTCGTAGTTATCCATACAAATTTAAGGAGAATATGTTTGTGGAAATCAAAGCAAAATGGAAATTATCGTTCAGGAAAACAAAGACAAATGACCCCGTCCAATTTATTTTATGTCCAATTTTTGCTTGTCAGGTGATTACTTTATTTCCTGGATTAACTGACTTCTTTTCAGATTGTCAGCAAAAATTTCATGGAATCAATACCGTCTGCATAATCTGTTAGGCTGGGTTGTTGACCCTGTCCAAATGGCGTATGGTTTTTCCCGATTATACATTGAATATCAGTTTTTCCATTTAATGAATTCAAGATTGTTTCTTTATCGGTATAAAATTCGTAATTAAGCTGGCTGATTGGGGAATAAACCTGTTTGTCTTCATACAATACAATAGATTCGTTGGTCATATAATATCGTTTATTAATAATTAACACTGCGAGTTGGTAGTCATAATTATTTTTATATTTATTGTGATCAGCGAGGTAATTATATTTTCTAAAAGCTGTCAATAACGGAACAAAATCATAGCCCTCAGGAATATAAATTTTTGTAACGTTTCTGCAGCCTAATCCAAAATACAGGTACACATCGTCTGCCAATTTTTCCAGGTCACTGGTTGTTTCATTTCCATCGAGGATGGCGACCGAGGTTCGGTTGCGACGAATTATAGTTGGATATTTTCCAAAATACTTTTCGAAATAAAGCGAAGAATTATTACTCCCTGTGGCGATATAAGCATCACAGTCTTTTAGCATTTCGGCAAACACGATTAATTCCTCTGCCTCTGCATTCCAACTGGCCATTTTTTTTACCAGATGTTTAATAAGGACCTGATCTTTTGAAGATGGCTTGATCTTTTGTCTATGGCCTGATAAAAATGTACATAGTAAATCATGGAAGCCCACCAGTGGGATATTTCCTGCCATCACGATGCCAACTGTACGGGGATGAAAATTTTCTGCAGGAATTTTATACTTTTCTACAAATAAATTAAGAGAATTTGATTGTAAATAACCGGTTGCGATATTTTTCGCCGCCACTTCAATAAATTCAGGTACAAACCATGGATTTTCGGCCAATGCTTTTTCTTTAATTGCCTGCCATTCTTTGTTATCAGATAAAATATAATTTCCAAGTTGTTCTAAAATTTCAATTCGAAGTTGTACATTCATTTTGCCTAAATTTGTGCAGCAAAAATAATTGTATTCAACCCAATTAAATCCTAACATAACTATGGCAATAAAGATTACTGAAGAATGTATTAACTGTGGTGCCTGTGAGCCTGAATGTCCTAATAACGCTATCTATGAAGGCGGAGTTGAATGGTCTATTTCAGATGGAACCACCATCAAGGGTCCGTTTACACTATTGGATGGTACTGTTATTGACTCAGATCTAAAAAATCCACCGGTTAGTGTAGACGTATATTATATTGTCCCCAATAAATGCACCGAGTGCCAGGGTTTTCACGAAGAACCCCAATGTGCTGCGGTTTGCCCGGTAGATTGCTGTGTGCCCGATGACATGTACAAAGAAACGGTAGACGAGTTAATGGCAAAGAAAGCAAAGATGCATATCTAACTTTTTTTGTATTGTGCATAATTATAGCGCTCAAAATTTGGAAACGGGCAATTGTTAATCGTAACTTTCCTGTTCTATATAAAAGGTAGCACTCTTGCTACCCCAAGAAGGCGGGTGATATTTCCCGTCGTAAAAAGGTGAAGGGGCAACTTCCTTCACCTTTCTTATGTTCATAGGAAAAGAAAAAACACAAAGTATTTATTGTAATAAACGCCACTTAACAAACTGTCAGCGACTTATTTTTCAAATCTTTCTTGATTTTCATCCTCTGTTTGCTGCCGTCAGATTTGATGCCTTTCTAAATCCAATTCCTTTTCGTTTATTTGCTTAAAATAGAACTCTTTCATGAAACCTGTTATTGCATTTGTTACCGGAGGATATTCAAGCGAAGCTGTGATTTCCTATAAAAGCGCAATTACCATTGAAAAAAATGTAGATACCAATAAGTTTGAATTATATAAAATCGACATTACTCCTAAAGGATGGTTTTACGACAACAAGGGAGTAAACGTTGAGGTCGATCGGAAAGATTTTTCATTGTTTGTTGATGGCAATAAAATTAATTTTGATGCTGTACTAATCGGCATTCATGGCTCTCCCGGCGAGGATGGAAAACTCCAGGGCTATTTTGATCTGCTTGGTCTTCCCTATACATCCTGTGATGCTGCAACTTCAGCACTTACTTTTAATAAAAGATATACCGTAGCAGTAGCCGCTTTTGCTGGCATCCATACAGCAAAATCATTGCATCTTTTTAAAAATAATTCTTTATCACCGAAGGATATTTTAGCTCAATTGAGTTTACCGGTTTTTGTAAAACCCAATAATGGTGGTAGTAGTATAGGAATGAGTAAAGTAAATAAAGCCGATGAATTAGATGAAGCGTTAATAAAGGCATTCAGGGAAGATGACCAGGTTTTAGTAGAAGAATTTATTGCTGGCAGAGAGTTTACAGTAGGTGTTTTTCGTACGATTAAGGAAATAGTTGTTTTGCCCATCACGGAAATAATGACAAAAAAAGATTTTTTTGATTATGAAGCGAAATACCAGGGAATGAGCGATGAAAAAACTCCGGCTGATATTAATGAAGAAATGAGATCCAACATTCGAAACACTGCACAAAGAGTTTATGAAGTTTTTAATTGCCGGGGGGTTGTGCGAATAGATTTTATTTATAACGAAATAAAAAAGCAACCTTATATTTTGGAAATAAATACTGTGCCCGGCCAAAGTGAAGTAAGTATTATACCACAACAGGTACAAATTATGGGATTATCATTAAAAGATTTTTATTCGTCACTTATTGAAGAGGCATTGTCAAGGAAAACCAGATAATTGGAAGAGGAAATGCTAAAATCTAAAATTATATAAGCTGTGCTTAAATTCATTACCGGAAAACCTTTATGGGTTAACATTCTTTTTAGCCTTGTACTGGTAACACTTCTCTTGCTCCTTTTTCTATTGTCCTTAAACTATATTACCAGCCATGGAAGCACACTTACTATCCCGGCTGTTACAGGGAAGCCGTACACAGAAGCAAAAAAGATTTTGGAAAAACAAGGCTTTGAAGTTGAAATTCAAGATTCAATTTATAATGATACTGCTGCATCTCTTTCGGTATTGCGGCAATTTCCAGAGGCAGATGAAGTTGTAAAAAGAAATCGTATTGTTTATTTAACAATTAATCGATCTGTGGCACCAAGTATTGAAATGCCGCTTTTGGAAGGATTGAGTTTTAGAAGTGCAGAAATAGTATTGAAGCAATACAATCTAAAACTTGGCGATACTTCTTACCGTGCCGACCTTGCAAAAAATTCTGTATTGGAACAACGTACGCATAACGGTGACCGAATTAAGCCAGGAACTAAAATCAGGATGGGAGCAACCATCG
>JANNEK010000091.1:0-13137 GCA_031378605.1 Chitinophagaceae bacterium
GTTTTATTCAACTCTACCATTTTATTCTTGATGGCAGTTGTTTTTATAAACCAGGCATCTAACGGGTAATACAAAATAGGTTTATCGGTGCGCCAGCAATGCGGATAATTATGTTCGTACTTTTCAACTTTAAATGCACGATTTTCTTTTTTCAATTTTACACTGATGTCTACATTAACATCTACATAATTTGCATCGTCTTTATAATTTTTTACATAACGGCCACTGAATTCACCTAAACCATCCACAAATTTTCCCTGTCGATCGACCATGGTTAGAATACCAATATTATATTTCTTGCCAACTTTATAGTCATCTGCACCAAATGCCGGCGCCGTGTGTACGATACCGGTACCATCTTCGGTGGTTACAAAATCGCCCAATAAAACGCGGAAGGGTTTGGCGTTGGGAGTTTGGCGCTGAATCTCCGATAATGAATTAGCCTCATAAGGAAGCAATTGTTCATATTCGCAACCCTCGATATCTTTTCCTTTGAATTCAGTAAGTATCTTCCAGGGCAATAGTTTTATCTCTGCAGAATAGTTTTCAAAGTCACCATCTTTACCTTCTTCTTTAAAGTATTTTCCAAGCAATGCCTTTGCAAGAATAACATTTAGCGGCGTATGTAAATAGGGATTGAAGGTTTTCACCAATACATAATCAATATTGGGTCCAACGGTTAACCCAAGATTTGAGGGAAGCGTCCAGGGAGTAGTCGTCCACGCTAAAAAGAAAACCTCTCCGCCACTTTTTTGAACTTCGAAAAGCTGGCTTTGTGCGGTTGTCAAAGTCCCTCCTTCGGAGGGATTTAGGGAGGCCGCCTTAAACATTGCCACACAACTCGTATCCTTCACATCTTTATAAGTTCCTGGCTGGTTTAATTCATGCGAACTCAATCCTGTTCCTGCGGCGGGTGAATAGGGTTGTATGCTGACACTTTCATACAGCAATCCTTTTTTATACAACTCACTTAATATCCACCAAAGTGTTTCAATATATTCATTCTTAAAAGTAATATAAGGATCATTCAAATCTACCCAATACCCCATCTTCCGGGTAATATCATCCCATTTATCTTTATACCTAAGTACTGCCTCGCGGCATTTTAAATTGTATTCCTCAACAGTAATTTTCTTACCAATATCTTCCTTGGTAATTCCCAATTCTTTTTCAACACCCAATTCAATTGGTAATCCATGGGTATCCCAACCTCCTTTACGTTTTACCTGGAATCCTTTCATGGTTTTATACCTGCACACAAGGTCTTTTAATGTACGCGATATAACGTGATGAATACCCGGCATTCCATTGGCACTGGGCGGGCCCTCATAAAAAACAAAAGGCGCTGCGCCTTCCCGTAGAGAAACACTTTTTTCAAACGCCAGGTTCTTACTCCATTCGGCTAAGATTTCCTGCTCCATGGCAGGAAGGTTTAACTGCGAAAATTCCCTGTACTTTACACTCATATAAAAATTATCCTGTCTGTATTTTGAAGAAGTGGGCAAAGGTAAAGAAAAATTGAAGGTAAGAATTGTGTAAAAACACAGGTAATCAGGTCTTGCTCAAACAAAAAATTACCTTTGCAAACTGCTATGAGTTGGGTTCGAATCATCTATCTTCTTCTCTTTTTTCTAACTGGAATAACGGCGAGCAGCTCCCTGGGAAATCTTACTGACAAATAGTAGAATGCAATAGTGAATTAATGGGTACCATTAAGAGGCTGTCTAAAAATGATTTTATATTTTTTGTATAGCCGCAGATTCGCAGATGTAGTACGGATAAGTTATTCTAGTTGAGGTTTTTTAATCTGCGAATCTGCGGCTCCTGTTATTAGAAATATGAATTTTAGACAGGTTCTAAGAATTTGAATAAATTTAACCCAGGTAATTATCAACGAACTATTAAAGGTATTAATGGGTGTAGGCTAAAGAACAATAATTATAGTGTAAACGAAACCGTAATATCCATTGCTGCTCCTCTTTATGATTTACTGACTATACCACGATATTCATCGGCAATACTTAAAATAAAAATCCGGTAACGGGTACACTCTATGAATTGTTTGAAGCAGCAAGCGGACTGTTTATACAAACCAATTATTCAGGCATTTTTGAAATAAAAAATGTACGGGAAGACATGCAATTTATAGTTAAAGGTAGCGGCGGAGGTCTTTGCAGAAGTGAATCAGGAATGGCTATCCTAACAGTAGTTTGACCTTACACAAGTGGACATTTAAACTGCATTTTCACCAAATGGAGATGGTATTAATGATAAGCTTCACATAAGAATAACCAGCTATTTCAGATCGGAAGCTTTTAAGGTTATTTACAGGTGGAGCCAGTTGATTTACGAAACGAAAGATGTTGGCAATGAATGGGATGGATCAAATAATGGTAAACCTTTACCAATAGGTACCTATTATTGGATAGTTGGAGGATTAGATGTCCATAATAAACGATTTTTAAAGTCAGGTTCTGTAACTTTAATTCGTTAAATAATGCCTAAGGCTAATCCTAATTATAACCAGACTGTCATATTTTTCCACATTTAATCCCTTTGGCATAGTTTCTGGAATTAATATATTGTTCCTGAAGATAAGGTCAATTTATTTTGTCGGGTAATTGATACACAGTAAACAACGTAAATAAACTGCATCTAATCCTAAGTGATTTTACCAGCTATAGTTAATTTAATTGAACTAATTTTATAAAGCATTGCATGAAAAACCTTTTCTACGGTTTAGGGTTTAGGGGTTAAAAAGGGGAGTATTCCTGCTCCCCTTTCCTTTTAAAAGGAAAGGTTTTTTCAAATACTTAGATAATTATTACCACCCGTTTTTAATCTCAGCAGGTCTGCTGAAAAACCACTTCTTTAAATTAATTATTATCCAATTTCTTAGTTGAGCAATTGTATTCATTCACATTACCTGAAAAACATTTTATTCCCCCTATATAGAAAGCCTCCCAATTTAATTCGGGAGGCTTTTTTTAATAGTACTTGACTTACTTTATTTCTGCTAATTCCTTTTCGGTATCAATAAATTTTTCAATAGCACGATTAATACTTGCATCAATTTCCGAAAGCTTAATTTTTTTTGCAGCAAATTCACCTGCCATTTCATTCAAATATTGATGCAAAACCTTGCCGTCTACTTTTTCTTTCAAACGTATTGATAAATGAGAGGCGGTATACTTTTCCCAGGCAACGCTAACTTTTTTCCAGTAATCCGAATTCTTTTCCCACCATATTTTCGCTGCCTCACATTTCTTATCACTTACCCTGTTATAACTATTGATCCCTTTTTCTTCTGCAATCAATTTATCTATCCCATTCTTTCGGAGAATCTTTTGGTTATCCTGTTCGTGTATCCAGCCTGATTCATTTACAACCACCTTATTGGTTCGTCTTAAAATAGTGTAATCAGATCGTGTAGTATATTCCCGGCGTGGTAAAGGTGCATCCGTTGTATTTTGCCAGAAAGTTTTTTCATCGATGGTTGCCCATACACTGACCCCCTGATACCGTGGAGCATCGCTTACTTCCCAAACAGTTTGCATCCATTTACCTTTTATCTTTTCTATCGTTAAGTCTTCCTTGGTCCATAAGTTATTACCCTGGAATTTCCAGATCAACGAAGGCTCATACACCCAATCTTCCCGCCAATGTTTTATTATATAATTATCATCTATTACAAGTAAATGCTGAATAGATATCTTTTTATTACTAATTTCTATTGGCAGAGCAAGTTCAAGTGCAGTTGTATTCTCATGTCTTGGAGGGAATTTATAGGCACTATCCGGCGAAAAAGTTTCAGCATATTTAAACTCCACCTCAAAACAGCCGCATAGTTTTTCAATATTCTGTTTACCGGCTGAAAATTGAGCTCTTGACGTTAATACCATTAAAAGGTTAGCGCATAGAATAAAAGCAATTCTTCTCATAATTAATCATTTTCAATTTAATTGCAAAACAACTAAAACAAAAAGAGCTTCGGTTGCGGAATGAGTAAATACATTTACGCAAAAAGGAAAAGGTGACTGTGGTATTGCCAAATGAAATGAAATATCAAACTATGATTTCGATCGATTCCTTTTTAGCTTCAGTAACGTTATTATTTTAGAACAAAAGTTTTCTGTTTATCCTCCACGTTTTACTAATGTATATTCAAAAGCGGGATAACCTCTTTCGCCATTTTTGGTCAAAGAAGTAAATCGAATTTTGTAATAGTTGTTATCACCATCTTTAATGATATAATAACGATCTGTTCGAACAGCCGGCGAAGAATTGGGTCCACCACCCGAGCGCCAGTCGGAACCAATGCCCGTTTGTGAACTACTAAAGGTTTGGGCAGTAAGATCAGTTTCTGCAAAATCGAGGTATGGTTTTACGGCACTAAGAACTTTAGCGATGCTTACATTTCTATTCGATAGTACAATATCCTGGAATAAATAGGGAACCTCCCCTCCCCCGAAATTCGTAACATTTGAAAAATAAGTCCAGGCAATATCCCATTTTTTCTTTGCTGGTTCTACTTCTATCATCCTATTTTCAAACGATATATACTTAAAGAAAAATGCCTCGTCTTTCGCTATTTGAATTTCCTGAAAAGTAGTTGCCCCAATATCTGCATGCTGTAAAGTGTAACCCCCGCTAACGTTACGGATAATGCGAATTTTTTTCCATCCACGTGAAGCGGCATTATTACCTATTACGCTACCACGGTTTATGATATATACTTTATTGTCTGCTGCCGAAGCGGAAATAGACGCAATCGCAGTTTTTGAAAGATCTCCATCCGGGTAATCGATATAGGGCAATGCAGAGGCTAATGGTGCAGCAAGGTTAAATACTACTTCGTTGTGAAATCCAATAGTATCGGTAGCATTCACTGCATTCAGATCGTTCTTATTGATCTGTTTGGCCATCATGGCCGAAGAGGAATTTAATACTACTCTGAACGAATCGGCAGTTGTGTAAAATCCAAGATCCCAATTAGAACGAATCACTGATTGTTGTTTGTTGGCACTTAAATCAATAAAAACTTTATTGCCATAGGTCGCCCCTCCGCCATCTATTATTATGGAAGAATTGAGGGCAACCAGTTCTGCAAATGTTACACTAAATTCTTTTGTAGTACCAATGATTAACGGTGCAGCCGAAGATGCTATATTAAAAATAATTTTTTCATCTCCGTCAAATAATATTCCTGCCTTTTTTGTAATTGTAAAACTTGCTTCATTGTTACCACCGGGAATTGTGATCGCCATTATTCCATTAGTCGCAACGGGGATCGTAGTAAAGTCGGTAGCATAGGTAAGCCCAATCATAGAAAGATTCAGCGAAACAGGAATGTCCTTGTCTGTAGCCCTGGTTAATTTTAGCTTAACCGTTAACGTTGAACTGTTTGCTGCCAGGCCCTGTTCATTAGTTTCAAATTGAATTAAGTTATCCGGAAGAGGAGCATCTCTTTTTCTACATCCACTAATAAATATAAAAAAGGAAAGCAGGCCAATACATCCATTCTTTAAATAATTGTTGTTCATAATTCTTGATTTTCTATTTTAATTCGGTTGTAACTCAGTTGAATCGCTAACATTTTTTATTAATTGAAGAACCATTGCTCCTAAACAGGATATCTTCACTATGTTTAAATTTCATCACTACTTTTTTTATTTTTCCCAGTTAACTATTAATCCAACAAAAACGGAACGGCCATAACCTATCGGTTTTGCTCCATCTGTTGAATGAATACCTCCATTTGCTGTACTATTTACAGTTGTTATATTCGCGAGGTTACGCAAGCCTGCGTTCAAACCTAAGTATCGTCCAATTTTTTTATTGGCTGTAATATCTATCCAGTGGAACCCTTCCGTTGCTACTTCAATTATTTGTTGTTGATTGTTTTCAAAGGAAGTCTGATAATAGGGTCGTTTGCCGGTAAACTTGTAGAAAGCATTTATATCTAATCCTATTTTCTTAAACGAATAATTAACGGAAGAATTTATTTCAGCAGAATTTGTAAAAGAAGGTAGCGACTTATTCGAATTTACATATTGGTTATAATAGGCAATTAAAGAAAAGCCCAATGAAGCACTTAGATTTTTATAAATAAGGTTACCAGTAAGAGTTGTTCCCCTGGTTTTATACTTTTCGATATTAGAATAAGATGTTACTCTCGGATTATTGGCATCTTGCACATATGAAATCATATTTTCAATATCATTGAAGAAGCCGGTAAGCGTTGAAGTAAGTTGAAAATTCTTTTGTTGAAGTACTTTCCAATTTATAGAGGCAGTGAAACTGTTAGATTTTTCAGCCTTCAAATTTGGGTTCCCAACGATATCATGACTGGCATCCTGAAAATCAAAATACAATTCTCTCAATGAAGGGGCACGAAATCCCCTTGCATAAGCTAATCGGAGATCAATTGCTTTACTTATAGCAAATTTTGTATTAATCGAAGGAATAACTGGTGGTGCCTGGTAAGCGGAATTATGAATTACTCTGAAACCGGGTCTTATACTTATTCGTTTAAATGGTGTTATTTCAGATGTAAAGAAGAAAGCATAATCTGAAATCCGTTGCGTCCCTGCTTTTATTCGCTCGCCCTCTCCGGTTTCAGAATTTATATCAACTCCTGGTTGAAAAGAAATAATGGAAGAAGCCCTATATGAAACCGTTGCACGTAAGGTTAGTCCATTAACTCTATTCATAGAATGTGCACCTGTGGCTGTTGATACCCTAACATCACCATTTGGATAGTTAAGTGTTGAATAAACCTGGCGGGAAAAATTTGTATACGACAGTTGTGCATTGGCCAGTAGTTTTCCATTAAAAGTATAGGCTGATTGTAATTGTTGCATTAAGCGCTTTGTTAAATAATCCTGATCGGTTGCCGGCTCATTGCCTATTCTGTTTGAAGGGTTAGTAATAATTTCATCGAGCCCATCAAACCGGTAGTAGATACTAAACCGATCAGATTGGTAACCCATAAAGCCATTGCCAACAATCTGATCCTTCTTGTGCCAGCGCAATTCTCTTCCAGTAGTATCTCCTCTCCATCCATTAAATAAATTTCTTCCTATTCCTCCTCCCAGTTGCCAATTCTTATAATTATAACTAATACCTGCATGTTGATTATGTATTCCCTGCTGCAAGCCATATTCATTACCAACTGTTTCTTCCTGGAGCCTTGCTGTTATTAGTAATTTTTTCCCAGTTGGCTTTTTAGTAATAATATTAATAACACCTGCCAATGCATCGGCACCATATACTACCGATAATGGTCCTTCTACAATTTCAATCCGTTCAATAGTATTGATATCAATCTGGTTAATATTTATTTCGTTGGAAGTTCCCTGCCTTCCAATCATCGGTACACCATCCAATAGAATCTTTACATTTTGTCCACCCAAACCCAACATCGTCATATCCGAACCACCGGTGGCAAGGTCTTGCGTAAAACGGAGATTGAGTTCATTATTTAATACATCCTGTAATTTAGTGGCACCCTGTTGTTGTATCTTTTCTTTAGAAATTATTCGTATTTGATAAACAGAATTTTTTAATGATTGTGGTTTGTATTGTCCGGTTACCACTATTTCCTTTAATTCATTGACATGAATGGAATCTACAAATCCATTTGCTGTTGATTGTTGCGCAGTGGCAGCGTAGAAAATTTGTAATGCAGTTATTAATAAAAATAGCTTGTGTTTCATAGAGCTCAATTTCGAAGCACAAAATTGATACAATACACAAGATGGATTATCATTGGTATGTCATTAAATCTGCAGAAACAAAATTTTTACAATAGGATGACCTAATCGAAATCGTTATCAAAGAATTGAATGATTAAAATCATATTGATATTGAACTGCACGAGAAAAATTAAGTTTTCGCTTTAATTAGGATATACATACTTATAAATGGAAACAGGAGTGCTGTTAAACTAATCGAATTATTTCCTCACTAAAATTCTACAATAAATAAATAATTACCAGGCTCCTTTCATTTTTTAAACAACGTTGCCTCAACAATACTATTAGTTGGGAAGATTTAGATACAAAATACATGCAGCAAAAAATACGTTGCTGAAGATGTAATGAATTCTAAAATTATTTCAGGAGTATGCTTTAAAGGCAGGAATCAACAATTGATAGGTTGATCAATGTAGCAACAACTCACAAGGTTTTAGCCCCGTGTGCTTTTTAAATGCTGTAGAGAAATGAGAAATGGATGAATACCCCAGCGATACCGACACTTCTGTTACACTCAATCCTTTTTCATATAACAAATAGCGGGCATGCTCCATACGCTGGCTTTGAAAAAAGTCGAAGATGGTAGTTCCAAATAATTCTTTGAACCCTTTCTTTAGATAACATTCGTTGATAGCTACCTTTCGGCTCAGTTCTTTAATAGTAAGGGGTTCGCCAATATGTTGCAACAGTACTTCCCTGGCTTTGATAATCTTTTCCCGATCGGCTTCATTTGCAAGAAATTTGCATTGAAAACTTTCTACTTCTTTATCATCGCCCAGCATACACTCAAGGCTATACAATAACAACATCTGTGTTTGGGCATTGATATAAATATTCTCTAGGCTATCCGTATACGTATGATTGAGCAATGCTTCTAATACCATACGGGTTCGGCCGCATAACGAAAGAATTTTTGAGAAAGAAGATGGATGCGAAAAATTCAAAATATTATTGGTAAGTTGATCTTTCCGTTTACCGGGGTTAATAAACTGTGATAAATGCATCGGAGAAAACCGAAAACTTACAACATCTATACTTTCGATCCGTTCGGCGCAATTTCGTGAAGCACTAAATTTACAGAGATCGCATTCCGTATCCTTTTGTTTGCAATACACGTTACCAGAAACACAAAATCGCAATTCGAAATAATTTTCTTTTGCTTCATTTTTTTTGAAATGGTATACCATCATACCTGTATCCTCTACCACCCACTTAGGTTGTTTGCGATATCGTTTAATAACATACTGTACAGATCCTGGTATGGTACGTTCTTTTTCCTGCAACAATAGCAGTTGTTCCTGCATCATTGGTTGCTTGTAAGCAAGGGCTAATATATCTGGTGGATTGAACATTAGTAGACAACAAATTTACACTAAAAACACCATCCCTACTAATACCCTATGTTAAGAGTTTGGAAAGAACAGTTATCCATTACTGAATTATATAGGAACGCCGATAAATAAGGATAAAATGATAGAAGAATTTATTAATCAAAACTCTGATTACTGGAGGCTGCCATCTTCAGCAGGCGGTTGAATTGTTCCGGAGTCAGGTCATTATAAAAGAAATAAACCGGATCGAGCGGCCGGCCATTTTTATGTACTTCGTAATGACAATGGGGTCCTGTTGATTTACCGGTATTTCCTACCCAACCTATTACCTCGCCTCTTTTTATTCTTGTTCCATTTTGTACTTTAACTTTAAACATATGCCCATAAAGCGTTTCATAACCGTAACCATGATTTATGATCACGTGATTTCCGAAACCATTACCCGAATTACCAGCTAAACGTACAACTCCATTTGCAGTGGCATAAATGGGCGTGCCCTGAGGTGCACTAAAATCCAACCCCGCATGATACTTTACTGTTTTATACACCGGATCAATACGGTAACCAAAACCAGAGGCAACCCGCTTCAGATCGCTGTTACTTACCGGTTGAATAGCCGGTGTTGAGGCTAATAGCTGTTCTTTATTCTTTATAAATCCGGTAATTTCTATAAAGGATTTATCCTGGTAAGCGATACGCAACATCAAATTATTGATCGAACTGGTAATGGAATTTTCTAATTCAATACTGTTCATACTCATCACCAGCTTAATTTCTTTTTGTTTTTCCATTTCTTTAAGCCGAAGACTGTCGGGAATAGGATTGGCTTCAAAAATAGTACGATATACTTCATTGTCTCTTTTCTCCAGGTCCGTCATTTGTTGCTGCAATTTTTTGGTTTTTTCATCCAAAATTTCAAATTGCTGGCTTAGTTGTGCATTGGTTTGACGCAGTAATTTTTCATTAGCCGAGGGAAAATAGCGATAGGCAATGGAAACAATAATAATTGCAGTTACAATAGCTGCCGAAATAAAACCCAATATGCGTAGTAATGTTACCCGAAGAGGGGTTTCCAGTTTTTCGTACCGGAGCGTATTTGTATTATAGTAATACTTTAATTTCTTCATTCCCGGGGGTTGTGTACCAGATTAGGTGTTTAAAAGTTAAAGGTTTGCGACTGCCTGATTTCAAATGATAGAATTCTTCGGAAGAACCTTGAACTATTAAACTCATAAACCTTAAACTTTATTTTACCTTTGCCGCATTCTAAAAAGTGCACCTACACGCACAAATATAATGTGTAGAGGGCCATCATCCATCAAAGATTATTCCATTATGATGACGAGCGATCAGGTACGAACAGCTTTTTTTGATTTTTTCAGATCCAAGGGACATGTAATTGTTCCCTCGGCACCGGTTGTTATAAAAAACGACCCTACACTTTTGTTTACCAATGCTGGTATGAATCAATTTAAAGATTATTTCCTTGGCAATAAAACTGCCCCCTGGAAGCGCGTTGCCGATACTCAAAAATGTTTACGGGTAAGTGGTAAGCATAACGACCTGGAAGAAGTTGGGGTTGATACCTATCACCATACCCTTTTTGAAATGTTGGGTAATTGGAGTTTTGGTGATTATTTTAAAAATGAAGCCATTGCCTGGAGTTGGGAATTGTTAACTGAAGTTTATAAACTTCCAAAAGACAGGCTTTATGTTACTGTTTTTGAAGGCGATTCAAAAGAAAATTTACCTCCCTCAAAAATAGCATTGGCGAAATGGAAAACCCTGTTGAACGATGACCATATTGTAATGGGCAATAAAAAAGATAATTTTTGGGAGATGGGAGATACCGGACCCTGTGGCCCCTGCACCGAAATACATGTGGATTGCCGTAATGAAGATGATAGAAGAAAAATACCGGGGCAGCAGTTAGTAAATAAGGACCATCCGCAGGTTATTGAAATATGGAACAATGTATTTATTCAATTTAACCGTAAAAAAGATGGAACCCTCGAGCCGCTGGCATCTACCCATGTTGATACGGGTATGGGCTTTGAGCGTTTAACAAGAGTATTACAGAAAAAGGAAAGCAATTACGATACTGATATTTTCACTGGTACTATTTCGGAAACCGAAAAGATTACATCGAAAAAATATACAGGCGGGGATGACAAACAAAGCATCGCCTTTCGTGTATTGGCCGATCATATTCGTGCAATTGGATTTACCATTGCCGATGGTCAATTACCTTCGAATACTGGTGCAGGTTATGTAATTCGCAGGATTCTTCGCAGAGCTGTACGTTATTATTATTCTTATCTTAATTACAAACAACCTTTGTTGTATCAATTGATGCCTGTAATTGGCAAACAGTTTTCAACAGTGTTCCCCGAATTGCATCAGCAAATAGATTTTGTAAGCAGAGTGGTTAAGGAAGAAGAAGAATCGTTTTTGAGAACCCTGGATAAGGGACTTAAAAGAATAGATGATATAGTTAAAAATGCAAGCCTTACAATTACGGGCAAAGATGCATTTGAATTATACGACACCTTTGGATTTCCTATTGATTTAACCAGATTGATAGCTATTGAAAATAATTTAAAAGTAGATGAGGAAGGATTTGGTAAAGCTATGCAGGAACAAAAAAACCGAAGCCGTGTTGCCACCGCATTGGATACCGAAGATTGGATTATTATTAATGAAATCAATCAACAGCATTTCACAGGATATGACTCTTTAGAAACAAAAACAATAATTTCAAAATACCGAAAAACTACGTCTAAAGGAAAGGAATCATTCCAAATCGTATTGGAATCAACTCCTTTTTATGCAGAAAGTGGAGGTCAGGTAGGCGATACCGGTATATTACAATTCCATGATGAAGCAATAATTGTTACTGATACTAAAAAAGAAAATGGGCTAATCATTCAATTCGCCGATAAGTTACCAAAAGATATTTCCATTGAAGTTACAGCGGTGGTTTATAAGAATAGTCGTTGCGGCATAACTGCTCACCATTCCGCTACCCATTTATTGCATGCCGCGTTGCGTGCTGTTTTAGGGCCGCATGTACAACAAAAAGGAAGCCTGGTAAATGAAGCTCATCTACGATTCGATTTTTCCCATTTTTCCAAAGTAACTAATGAAGAGCTTGCAAAAGTAGAAGCGTTGGTAAATGAAAAGATACGCGCAAATCTTCCTGTTGTAATTAAAGAATTACCAAAAGAGGAAGCATTGAAATTAGGAGCGATGGCTTTGTTTGGAGAAAAATATGGCGACCAGGTGCGGGTAATTATTATGGATCCGGCTTATTCGGTTGAGCTATGCGGTGGTACCCATGTTGGCGCAACTGGAGAACTTGGTATTTTTAAAATTACCACTGAAAGCGCAGTAGCTGCAGGTGTTCGGCGCATTGAAGCCGTTTCCGGAAAGGCGGCTGAGGAATTTATAAAGAAGGAATTTCACCAACTTGATTCATTGAAAGAATTATTTAAAAACCCCGCTGATCTTTTTAAAACCATAGAAAGTACTCTATTAGAAAATAGTGAGCAGAAGAAAAAAATTGAGCATTTTGAAAATCGACTACTGGTTGGTATTAGAAATGAACTATTGCAAAAAGATGAAATTATAAATGGCATTACGTTTATCGGAGATATCATTGAAGTACCCAATGCAGATTCGTTGAAAAAATTATGTTTTGATTTGAAGAATAACCTCAGTCACTATGTAGCAATACTATGTACTAATATTGGAGGCAAACCTTTTGTGGCAATTGGCATCTCTGATACCATTGTTACTGCTAAAGGCCTGGATGCCGGAAAAATAATTAAAGAACATATTGCGCCGCTGATTAAAGGCGGCGGCGGCGGACAAAAAAATTTAGCTACTGCGGGTGGGCAAGACGCTAGTAATTTGAAACAGGTAATAGAGAAGGTAAAAAGTCTTTTGTAATGCTTCCAAATAAACTAGTGCTATGTTAATCATAAGGTGACGTAAATCCTACAAAGACACAAAGTATTTTACTTTGGTCCTTTGTGTTAAAATAGCAT
>JANNEK010000106.1:0-1670 GCA_031378605.1 Chitinophagaceae bacterium
TGTTAGTTTGCCAGCTATTGAATTAGGAACGCAGCGAAGTAGCGAAAACAATCGGTGTGGTTTTTTTGCAGTTGGTTTGCATGAAATTGGAGGAAAAGAGGATTGTATTTCTAGGTTTACTTATTGAGCTCCCGTGATGTCAAAGGCAGGCTTTTTTATGTTCTCTTTAAAAAATAGCGGGTACTAATAGATTGGTATATCCTGCTCAATATTTTCAACTCCTTACTTCAATACGGGTTCATTCATGCTATTCTTTTGCTGAATGCAAAAGCAAATAAACCCTTTTAATCAAAGCTCAGAAATTCATTTATTGGAACATAACATCTATCAATAGATGATTTTAATTTCCCCAAAAAAAATTGCCTTTTAAATTATTGAATGCGATTAACTGAATTCACTTGATTGCCTCCAACGCATAATTAAGACCTGCAATTGTAAAATCATCGGGATTATCCAAAGAGAAGTTATGGAGACTTCAAAGACTATTTAAAATCAGGGTCCTTTTTGTTGCAGGCAAAAAAAATACATTGCCCGGTACTTTCTGTATTGATAGCTATATTCGTCAATACAATTGTCGCAAAGGCCGCGAGGGATTTATTGGCCAGCACTCAATTTCTCCTATCTATAATAAAAAACCAGTAAAAAAGACATAGTTTTAGATCTAATCATTTACCTTTATAATTAGCGGGAAGGTAAACATGCTGAGGATTACGATATTGCCCGCCGCACACAAAGCCCTAACGTTGTTAATTTACTGATCACTATTTATAATAACTCAACAACCAATTACAAACTATGGCAAAAAAATACGTCGGAGAAATTTGGAAAGTCGTTAAGTTTGAAGCGCATCTAAAAATGGATGGAAGAATGGAGGTTTCAAATTTAGGGCGAATCAGAACTTTCAACAGTGCTTCTGATGGTAATATTCTAAACGGCTCAATGGTCAATGGATACAAAATCATCAGGCTTAAATTTTATAAAAAAAGAGACAGGAAATCACAAGTTAAGTTTGATGAAATGCAACAGCAGGTTTTCAGGGTAGCCCGAAAGGTTAATGCGCTGATTGCAAAAAAGGCAGGTAAAAAAGAGATCAAGGCAGCAGAGGAACAATTGATCCGTATGAGACAAAGTCTTACTAAAAAATTTCTTGCCAGTGCTAAGGAACGCACCCTTCATTACCATTCCCTTATTCATCGATTGGTGGCAGATTATTTTCTTAAAAAATCAAGTCCTAAGAAAACGATTGTAGGTCATCTGGATTTTGACAGATTGAACAATAAGGCAAGTAACTTAAAATGGATGACGCCGGAAGAAAATTACGAGCATCAACAACATAGCCCCTATGTAATTAATGAAAAATTGGGAAGGCGCCATAATAAACCTGGAACAAAAAAATCCTATAAGTTAACCACTGAGAAAGTGAGGCAGATGAAGAAACTTTTTAACGAGAATGCGCCTATGAAGGACCTTGTTAAAAAATTTAAGGTAACCCATACCCAAATATTAAGGATAAAAAGGGGTTATAACTGGAAGGATGTTAAAGCTGCAAAATAGTTGAATCGACAACGCACGATTTTTTAGCAAATTATTGAGGCTGTCACAAAAATATTTTAAATATTTTTTTCTCGCAAAGTCGCAACGCCTGATCTTCAATATTTCTTCTTTGCGTC
>JANNEK010000169.1:0-8842 GCA_031378605.1 Chitinophagaceae bacterium
TCGGGCCATCCATTACTGCTCATCCGAACCGTTCCATAGGAAATCAAAAAAGCTCCAAAGGTGAATGCATCACTCATTAAAAAATACCACATCATCAGTTTTCCATACTCCAGGTTAAAAGGGCTTCTGCCTCCATTCCACCATTTAGTATTTACCGGTACTGCTTGTGCCATGTTACTGTTTTATAAAGGTTCTCTTAAAAAATCTTATTACTAATTCCTATACTTTAAATAAAAAGAAAACAAATAAATAGATCCATAATACATCTACAAAATGCCAATAGGTGGCTGCCACTTCAATTGGTATTGGATTATACGAACGAACTTTTGAATTGAATGCTTTTAAAAACAAAACAATTAATACAATTATTCCACCTATTACGTGTAACGC
This sequence comes from Chitinophagaceae bacterium, assembly GCA_031378605.1. GTDB lineage: Bacteria > Bacteroidota > Bacteroidia > Chitinophagales > Chitinophagaceae > Endoryza. The sequence continues at coordinate 391 of JANNEK010000169.1, forward strand.
ATGTAATCCAAAAATAATGTAAAGGAATTGCCCGGGACCGGAGCCTTCCATTCTTACACCATCCTGATACATTTGCTTAAAAGCAATGAGCTGCATTACAATAAATACAATTCCTAAAAATGTAACTGCTGTAATAAGCCTGCGGTATTGCCGCATATTCCTTTCACGAAATGCTTTAACAGTCATGTGCATTACTACACTGCTGGCCAACATAATTACCGTTGAATAATAAAAGAGCTTCGGTATCACTATATTCACCCAACCAGGTAAACTTCCTTTAACAATATAGGCGCTTGTTAACCCGGCAAACATCATGATAATACTGGCAATAGCAACCCAAAGGGTAAACTTATGCGGGTGTATTTTTTTTCGTTGAGAACTCACAGGGGCTGTCATCACGTCAAATTATTTTTTCAATGTTACCAAACTTTATCACCTAAAAGTGCCAGCAATACAACAGGTAAATAAAAATAGCTGCTGAACATTACTCTTCGTGCTGCTTTTCGTTCCATTTCCCTGAACAACCGCACGCATTGTAAAACCATCAACAGGTTAGCAATTAATACAATCCAAAAACTAATAAGTCCACTCATTCCAAACAGATAGGGCAACATTCCCGCAGGAATTAATACCAACGAATAAATTACCGATTGTATGGCAGAATATTTTGTTGGTCCTTCAACGGAAGGCATCAGCTTAAAACCTGCCTTGGTATAATCCTTATGAGCAACCCAGGCTATCGCCCAAAAATGCGGGAATTGCCAAAAAAATTGAATGGCAAATAATATCCAACCGCCAACACTCACATCATCGTTGCCTGCTGCCCATCCAATTAAACATGGTAATGCCCCGGGTATTGCGCCTACTAATACAGAAATAGAACTCACTTTTTTTAATGGAGTGTATAGATATGCATATACAAACCAACTTATGAATGCTATACCTGCCGATAACAAATTAAAGAAATGCCACAAAATGAATATTCCTGCAATCAACATCACCGCGGCTGCCGTCCATGCTTCACCGGTAGTCATTCGACCAGCAGCAAGTGGACGATTCGCCGTTCTATTCATTAATGCATCGGTATCTTTTTCCGCAATTTCATTTACTGCATTCGCGCTACCAGTTACCAACATACCACCCGCAAACATTAGAAAAATCATCGTCCAATCGTAAGCAACTACTTTAGGTGCCAATAAATAACTGATTACTGCAGAAAAGGCTACCATAAAACTCAAACTGAATTTAATCAGCAGCCTGTAATCACTCAGTTTGCCAGCTATTGTAAAAGAACTTTTTTGCTTCACAGTATCGGTCGTCATCTTTTATTTTTTGTGAGTTGATGAATTTGTGCGACTGATATAACAGTATCCACTCTTTCACTACTCACGATTGCCTAATGTTTACTTTCGTCGGCACTAATGGGCTCTGATTGCGGAATAAACTCCCTTCCATCTTTACCATAATCGTATGCCCAACGATGTACTTCAGGAATTTCTCCCGGCCAATTTCCATGACCCGGGCGAATAGGTGTTGTCCATTCCAGTGTATTAGCTCCCCATGGATTGGTAGAAGTTACTTTTCTTCCTTTCCAAATACTATAAAAAAAGTTGAATATAAATAATAGTTGAACTGCAAATACAATCATTGCCACTGTTGAAATAAAACGATTCAAATCAGCAAACTGCTTAAAAGATTCCCAGTTTGAAAAGTCAAAATAACGACGCGGCATACCCGCTAATCCTTCGTAATGCATGGGCCAGAAAATCATATAAGCACCAGCCAGCGTTACCCAAAAATGAATATAGGCCATCGTATTATTCAGGTAACGGCCATACATTTTAGGATACCAATGATAAACACCTGCAAACATGCCGAAGAAGGCACTAACGCCCATTACAATATGAAAATGCGCCACAACAAAATAAGTATCGTGCAAATGAAGATCAAGGGTTGAGTTTCCTAACCAGATACCTGTTAATCCACCAGAGATAAACAGGCTTACAAAACCAAGGGCAAACATCATTCCTGGTGTGAACCGGATATTTGCTTTCCAAAGAGTCGTTAACCAGTTAAACACTTTTATAGCAGATGGAACCGCAATCAATAATGTTAATAATACGAATACGGATCCAAGGAAAGGATTCAATCCGGTTACAAACATATGATGCGCCCAAACCAGGAAGGCGAGGATACAGATTGCAAATAATGATCCTACCATAGCCATATATCCGAAGATGGGTTTGCGGGAATTGACCGATAGTATTTCGGAAGACATACCCATTGCAGGCAATAAGATAATATATACCTCGGGGTGACCCAGGAACCAGAACAGGTGCTGAAACAATATTGCGCTACCGCCTTCATTTGGTAAAGCCCCCACACCACTAATGTAAATATCAGAAAGGTAAAAACTGGTACCTGCATGGCGATCGAATAAAAGAAGTATTAAACCAGACAATAAAACAGGGAAGGATAATACTCCCAAAACAGCCGTAAAGAAAAGGGACCAAATCGTTAATGGCAAACGGGTCATTCCCATTCCCTTTGTGCGAAGGTTAAGTACCGTTGAAATATAATTAAGGCCCCCTAACAAGGAGGATACCACGAACAATGACATGGATGTGATCCACAAATCCATCCCTACTTTCGATCCCGGGGATGCGTCGCCCAATGCACTTAATGGAGGATAAGCTGTCCATCCTCCGCTAAAAGGACCTGTTTGAACAAACAAAGAAGAAAGCATCACCACACTGGCTATAAAAAAGAACCAGTACGACAACATATTTAAAAAAGGAGAGGCCATATCGCGAGCACCAATCTGCAGGGGAATTAAAAAATTAGCAAAGGTTCCACTCAATCCACCAGTCAATACAAAAAACACTAAAACGGTTCCGTGCATCGTAACAAGTGCATAATAATTTTCCGCTGATATTTTTCCTCCCTTCGCCCATCTACCCAATATATCTTCTAACCAAGGGAAAGTAGAATCCGGATATCCTAATTGCAAACGGAATAATACCGACATCAGTCCGCCAATAATTGCCCATATCATACCCGAAATCAAAAATTGCTTGGCAATTGTTTTGTGATCCTGGCTGAATACATATTTGGTAATAAAGGTTTCTTTATGATGATGGACATGGTGCTCATCGTGGTGCACGTCATGAGTGGTGACTACTTCGTGCGAACCTTGCAATACTGCTTCGTTGCTCATGATAAAAATTTTAATATTCGAAAAATTAGGTTTACCGGATATTCGTTTAAATTATTTACTCTTCGGCTTTATCGAAATAGCAGCCGTTGCTTTTACTGTACTATCTACATTTTTTACTGGCTCCTCAGCAGGGAACGCAAGTGCATATGCTGGTTTTTGCTGCGCTCTCCACAAAATAAAATCTGATTGAGATACTACTCTGATTATTCCTTTCATTGCATAGTGATTATTGCCGCACATCTGATCACATGAAATTTCATATTCAAAATCAGGGTTATTCGTGATCTTCTTCATTTCATCGGTGGTGTATTTGGGTGTAAACCACATAGTAGTTGGTGTACCCGGCACCGCATCCATTTTAAGGCGGAAATGTGGAAGACCAACATCATGAATTACATCTCTTGACCCAATTATTAATTTTACCGGCTGATCTTTTACTACATACATTGTTTGTGTTACTACAATGTCATCTTTGGAAGCAGGATCATCCCAGATAAGCCCTAACTGGTTGCCATTGGTTTCATCAATATTTCTAAAATATTTTTTTCCAAAATTTTTATCCTTTCCTTCATAACGAAAAATCCATCCAAACTGTTTACCGGTAACTTCTATTTTAAGAGAATTTTCGGGTGCCTCGCCGGTTATCTGAAACCAATAATACAAACCAAATCCCACAAGCACACTTAGAAAGATGGCAGGTATGGTTGTCCATATAGCTTCCAATTTTGTACTATGCACAAAATAATATGCCTTCTTTGTTTCTTTATGTTGATATTTAAAAGCGAACCAGAATAATAGAATTTGAGTAAGAAAAAAAACAGCGCCGGTAATTATAATTGTGATGCGTAACATCATATCAATTTTTTCTCCATGATCTGAAGCTGAAGGATAGGGCAACAATGTTTTTTTATAAAACAATTCATTGCACCACCATACGCCGATCAGGCCAAGCACCAGAAAAACCACCATTAAAAAAGCGTTTACTCTATTACTTTGTTCAAAGGCTTTCTTTTCACCTTTCAGCACAGATACGTATTCACTAGCTTTTGCTATCTGGAAGGTTATTAAAAAACCCAGGCCAAGAATTGCTACCAGGAAAATTGCAGATGTTGCCATGATTATCAAATAATTTTATTCAGCCAAAATAATTTCAATTCTCTATTCTTCCCCAGAACCCGGATCATTGTTCTTAGGTATGATGAATTACACTTTCCTTAATAAACGGATGATTCTTTGCTATCAATGGATACTTGCTCAATACACGCCCTGTACTAAACATAATCAACCCAATAAAACCTGCTGCTACTCCAAAATCCAACCAACCCAATTCTACGTGATCTTTTAATACACTTGCAAAAATCATTTGATAGAAATCGAGCCAATGTCCAAATATGATCACAACTGCCATTATAGTAATAGTCGTATAATTACGTTTCGAACCTCTTCTCATTAATATTAACAACGGAGCGAGGAAATTGATTATAAACTGGAACCAAAATATTCCACTATAAGGGCCTACCTTGGTATCATTGGCAACTCTTGATTTAAAGTAAACCGTTTCTTCAGAAATATTAGCATACCAAATAAGCATGTATTGAGAAAACCATAAATATGTCCAGAACACAGAAAACGCAAACATAAATTTTCCGATATCATGAAGGTGCTCTTCATTCGAATATTCGAGGTACCCTTTGTTTTTTAAATACACTACAAATAAAGCTATTAACGCAATGCCGGCAACCCAGCTACTGGCAAAGGTGTACCAACTATACATGGTACTGGACCAATGCGCATCAATACTCATTAACCAAAGCCAGGGAACGGTAGACATCACTGTTAACGAAAACCACACAATAAATAATGCGGCCCATACGGTATTTTTCCAAATGTATTTTCGACCCGATTCAGTATCTGGCAATGGATTTTCGTCTAATGAACGGGAAAGTTTCCGCATTTTATAACCCAACACTATCCAAAAACCGATAGCCAGAATCGTCCACACAGCAAAAAATTTCACATTCAAAAAATCCTTTTTCCCGTTCAACGCACGATCCTTCTCAACAGCAGCAGTATCAGTCCAATGATAAATATGTGTCATTTCTGTTCCTCCAAATGCTATTGCAAACAAAACGATGAGCGCAATAATTCCCAATGGAATTACGGCTACCGAAATAGCTTCCGGCACCCGGCGAAAACTCATTTGCCAACCGCCCCAGGCAAGTGTAGTAGCACATATAAAAAACATACTTGCATTTACTACCAATAAAAAGAAAATGCTATTATGAAGCAAGGATGCCCAGAAACGTGTTTTATGATGGATCATTTCTTCAGGCGTACCATTTCCACCACTTCCATACACGAAGTAACCAATCAGTATTGCCAGTAAACCAACACCCATTAAACCCATTGAAAGGGTTTTGTATCGTTTAGGTATGTCGAAGAATTCTTTAATAGCCATTATCATCAATTTAAAATTCGTAATCGTTATTCTGGTTCTATTTTTTCGTTACCATTGTTGTATCTGTTGCTGCAATCGTTTTTCCGGCATTCTGCATACTCTTTATATAATGAATCACCATCCAACGCTGTGTTGTACTTAATTGTGATGCATAACTTCCCATTTGTCCCTTACCATATGTCAAAGAATAAAACATCTGACCGGCTGGCATTACCGATACTACCGCATCTGCTATTAAGTTTTTGGGGGCCGCAGCATAAGGACCGTTACCGTCATTATACAATGGACCATTACCATCTAATTTGGTTCCATGGCAAATACCACAATTAACGAGGTATAATCTTTCCGCTTCTTTCATTTTAATTGCATCCAATGGAGGAAGGGGATTTGTAATTTGCCTGGCCAGTATATAGTTTGTAGTAGCAGTATCCTTATCTATTTCAAGGCTGAAAGGAAATAACTCTCCTCTTTTAATAGTACCTTTTACGGGCGTCGCATTATAATTTATTCCCTGTGCCCTAAACGTATCCAATGATGAATATGTTTCAACAGCCCGGCTGTAGGCCATATCGGGCATGTATACCCTACTTGGTTTTGTATGATCGGTACCGCAACTGATAACGAATACCACCAGGCCTGCTACCAATATGATTAATGCTTTTTTCATGTTACTTATTGATTCGTTTTTTCAAACGGTTTAGTTCTTCTGTGTAAATGGCTTTTTGTCTTTATCATAGGTTCCGAGCCACCAGCCTGTTTCTGCCTGTTGTATATTAATTTCCTGTGCACCGGCTTTGTCTAAAAATCCTGTTACTTCTGATTCATTTGTTTTTTGGGTACACTCGATCGCCATTACAAATAAATCATCGGTGGCACGTGCATGAAAATGATGCTTTTTTACAAAAGGGGCCAGTTGACATATATAACAAAATGTAAGCACCATTCCTACACAAGCACACAATACAGTAAATTCGAATATAACGGGTATGAATGCTGGTAAAGCAAAATGTGGTTTACCTCCAATATTCAGCGGCCAGTCTCTCATAAAAACCCAACTCATAAAACTTAATGCAGTGGTTGTTCCAAAAGCTGCATAAATAAACCCTGCTGTATGAATACTGGTATCGCGAAGCCCCATTGCCTTATCCAATCCATGAATTGGAAAGGGTGTATATACATCGTGCAGTTTATATCCGGCCTTTCTAACTTTCTTAACGGCATCAAACAATACCGACTCTTCGGTGAAAGATCCAACTACAAATTTTTTTTCTGGCATATTGCTTGGTTCAGTAGTTTCTGAAATATTTTTTTAATGATGATGTGCTACTTCTTCGTAGAACACTTCTGTTGGCTCATTTTCAATTTTATCCATTTTCGGCTTATAGTTCTCCCCCGATTTTTTCAGTATATGTTTAATTTCCGCCACGGCAATAACCGGGAAGAATTTTGCAAAAAGGAAAAAGCAGGTAAAGAATAAACCAAAGGTTCCCATATAAAATCCAATTTCATAGATGGAAGGACGATAATAGGTACTCCAGCTACTTGGAATATAATCCCGATATACCGATGTTACTATAATTACAAAACGCTCGAACCACATACCAATATTAACGAGGATGCTCATAAAGAAGGTAACAAAAAGATTGCGACGCATTTTACGGAACCAAAAAATCTGTGGCGACAAAACGTTACAACCCATCATCAAATAATAACTCCAGCCATACGGACTAAACAAATTCAACCTGTTTTCCATGAAGGCCCAGTTCTCATATTTGTTTTGGCCATACCATGCCATAAACAATTCAGTTAAGTAGGCTATACCTACAATAGAACCCGTTAATACGATAACTTTATTCATTACCTCAATATGTTCTATTGTAATATATTCTTCCAGCTTCAATACTTTTCGGGTAACTAATAATAATGTTTGAACCATTGCAAAGCCAGAGAAGATAGCGCCCGCCACAAAGTAAGGAGGGAAGATAGTAGTATGCCATCCCGGAACAATGGAAGTAGCGAAGTCGAAAGATACCACCGTATGTACAGATAATACCAGCGGCGTACTTAAGCCAGCCAATACCAATGATAAACTTTCGTGCCGCTGCCAGTGTTTGGTGCTGCCTGTCCAACCAAATGATAATACTCCATACATATGTTTTCTCCATTTCACTCTCGCTCGATCACGCACTGTTGCTAAATCGGGAAGAAGACCCGAATACCAGAATAATAAGGATACGGTGAAGTACGTAGAAATTGCAAATACGTCCCATAAAAGCGGTGAGTTAAAATTCACCCACAAAGGACCTCTTGAGTTTGGATAAGGAAGTACAAAAAAGGCCATCCATACCCTACCCATATGCCATATAGGGAACTGACCGGCACACATAACCGCAAATATTGTCATTGCCTCGGCTGCCCTGTTTACACCCGTTCTCCAACCCTGACGAAACAGTAAAAGAATAGCAGATATTAGCGTACCCGCGTGACCGATACCTACCCACCAAACGAAATTGGTAATATCCCAACCCCAACCAATTGTTTTATTAAGATTCCATTGACCCACTCCATAGGTTACTTCCCGGTATACGGAGTATACTCCAAACAATAACATAGCCACTGAAATTAAAAAACCAATCCACCATAAACGGGAGGGAGGTCCTTCAATAGGACGCACTATATCTTCAGTAATCTGGTGGTAATCTTTTTGGCCTTCCACCAGCGGAGCCCTTACTTGCGATTCGTACTTTAATAATGCCATGTTTCAAGCTTTGAGCCTT
>JANNEK010000127.1:0-8927 GCA_031378605.1 Chitinophagaceae bacterium
AAGCCGAACAGGAAATTATTGAACGCGTATTTCATTTAGGTGATCGAAATATTACCTCTTTGATGACACATCGAAGTGATATCATTTGGCTGGACGTAAATGATAATGAAGTTTCGATGCGCGAAAAAATTGTGAATGATCCCCACTCGGCATACCCTATTTGTGAGGGAGATATTGATACGATTAAAGGAATGGTATCACTGAAAGAATTATATGTTACCAACGACCTTACCGATTTTAAAGAATATATGAAGCCGGCTCTTTTTGTACCAGGCAACATCACGGCTTATAAAGTGCTTGAGAAATTCAAAGAAAAAAAATTACATGCCTGTTTTATTGTAGATGAATACGGAAGTGTACAGGGAATGATAACGCTGAATGATATTTTAGAAGCGATTGTGGGAGATCTTCCGCAGCAAAATATGGAAGATTATGAAATAGTTGAACGCGAAGATGGTTCGTTCCTGGTTGATGCCCAGATACCTTTTTATGATTTTTTAAGTCGCTTTGAAAAAACAGAATGGATGCATGAAGGAGAACAGGAATTTGATACACTTGCCGGTTTTATACTTCACAAGATGGAACGAATACCCCGTACCGGAGAAAAAATGGAATGGCAGGGTTTTTCCATTGAAATTATTGACATGGATGCGCAAAGAATCGATAAAGTGCTGGTAAATGTATCTAATGAAATCAGGGAAAACCTGGAAGAATCCTGACCTCCTTCTTTCAATACTTAAATTTGCAGAAAATACGAGGGTTCTTTTTGCCTGTTTTTACGCTTGGTTAACCCGTAAAATTTCATCATCTTTAATAATTATTAATCCACCCCAACCAAAAATCCGCACAATGAAATCAAGATTCGTATTCCCAATGCTCATAAGTTCATTGCTTATTTTTTTAGGCTCCTGTAAAAAAAATACGGGTAATTCAGAATCTGAAAACGCAGCAGATAATATCATTGAGACTGCGGCTCCCATTCAAAAGCCTATAACTTTTAATGTAACTAATAATATTGGTGGATTTCAACAGGCATTACCGGCTCTATACGATTCCACTTCTAAAAAGTATCCTCTAATCCTATTTATTCATGGCACGGGCGAATTAGGGAATGGAAGTTCTGATTTATGGATGGCCGCAAATGTAGGGACGCCCAGTTTAATTAAGAATAAGAGGTTTCCACCAAGTTTTACTTCCAATGGAAAAAATTTTTCGTTCATTGTTTTATCTCCTCAATTCAAGGCCTGGCCAACGCCCGGAGATGTAAATGCAATGATCAACTATGCCATCACAAAATACAGGGTTGATACCTCCCGCATTTATGTAAGTGGCCTAAGCATGGGTGGTGGTGTTACCTGGGAATTTGCTTCGGCCTATACTACACGTGTAACTGCTATTGCACCTATTTGTGGAGCGTCTGGTCCTACCAACGAAAAAGCTCAAAAGATTGCTCAGGGTGGAATTGCCGTTTGGGCATTCCATAACCAGGATGATACAGTGGTGCCTCCATCAAATTCGGTTGGATATGTCAATAAAATCAATAGTTATAATCCCTCTAAACCTGCACTTATTACAGTATGGCCCTCAGGTGGACATGATGCCTGGTCCAAGGCCACTGATCCAACCTATAAAGAAAATGGTATGAATATGTATGAATGGCTATTGCAATATAGCAGGTAACTATGAAAAGTATTCAAGACTAAAACATAGTTTCTTTTTTAGAAATCAAAAATAGCTACCGTAGAGGGATAGTCGAGTTTAGTGCTTTTTCGATTGGCTCCTATTGCAAAGTGAAAAATATTGATTTGTTTATCATTCATTTCATAAAAGACATTACTAAAAATTTCTACTTTTTTGGGAGGGCCGGCCAATTTACTTACCTGGTAATAACTCCAGGTAGATTGTTCCTCCAGCTCAAATCCCACAAATTCCAGGGCAAGTGGTTTATTATCCAGCTTAATCTGTAAATGACTATTTAAATAAGCAGCAATTTGTTTTTCAACCAGGGCCTTGTCCTTAGGATGATACATATCTACGATTGTGCCGGTAGCCTTGGACAATGCCTTTTCTAAATCATCCGTAAAAACCTTGGAACTTATTTCCAATACTTTATCCTTTTCATTGAATTCCATCTCTGTAACACTTATGTAGAGAGGATGATTAATTGGATCCGCAAGCTTTTTGGGCATAATTGGCGAAAAGCCGGGCCCGGCAAAAATCATTAAGTAAAAACCGGCCATCGTTAACCACTTATATATTGAAGACACCATTAAAAAATTAGATTTTTGAGTTACAAATCTCTTGTTTATTTTCCATTCAAAATAGCTCAATTCGTTAAAATTAAGACGCCGAAATTATATGGGCGGTTGTAGATTATGGAGGAATTCTGGCTTTATTTTACATTGGGAAGGGAACATATTGCCGATTTAACCGGGTATGATCATATTTTGTTTGTGGTAGCTCTTTGCCTGCGCTATAGCTTTGCCGAATGGAAAAAATTGTTGGTATTAATTACAGCATTTACAATCGGTCATTCTATTACCCTGGCACTAAGTGCAATGAATTATATCACTCTTTCGTCGAAATGGATAGAATTTTTAATACCTGTTACCATTGTAATTACAGCATTAACGAATGTATTTCAGAAGAAAACAGTTATTCAATCTAAATTTCCGGCAATTTATTTTCTGGCTCTTTTCTTCGGACTGATTCATGGCCTCGGATTTTCGAATTACCTGAAGGCTTTATTGGGAAAAAATGAAAATATTCTGGTACAATTAGTAGGATTTAATATTGGGCTGGAGGCCGGCCAATTGTTAATTGTAGCTGCTGTTCTACTAATAACATTTAGTTGTATTCGATTCTTTAAAGTGAACCAACGGGAGTATATTGTTTTATTGTCGGGTGCGATTTTTGGAATAGCTTTAATGATGGCGATTGAAAGAATTCCGTGGAGAATAGAAAAAAAAGCAGTTAGCAACTATTACCAGTTGAATATAGAAAATAAACATTTTACTACATAAACCATTTCACATTTATAAACTACGAACAACATGAAACGTTTCTTAAGTTCTTTATGCCTGTTGTGTTTCGCAAACGGTTTGATTCTGGCACAAAACATTCAGAACAATCCAAATTCCAATCACGGGAACAAATTTGAACAGCTAGGCGGTATCTTACCTACTCCCAATGAATATCGCACCGCAAGTGGTGCACCAGGTACAAAATACTGGCAGCAACGATGCGATTATGATATAAAATGCGAGTTGGATGAAACAAACCAAACATTAAAAGGAAGCGAATTAGTAACCTATTTTAATAACTCGCCTGATGAGTTAAGATACTTATGGTTACAGATGGACGAAAATCAGCACAGCACGCTTAAAAATGCCGATTATCAAACTGCTTCAAGCATGCCGCGTCAGTTAAGTGATGTTGCGGTTACCCGTTATGAAGAAGCCAAAAATGATAATGGCTATGGATTTAATATTACAAAATTAACGGATGCCCTTGGAAAATCTTTAAAGTATACGGTTAATAAAACAATGATGCGTGTGGAGTTACCCGTTCCTTTAAAACCTGGACAAAAATTTATGTTTAACCTCGATTGGAATTATAAAATTGTGGATCGAATGAAATTTGGCGGAGCAAGAGGAGGATACGAATATTTTCCAGAAGATGGTAATCATCTATTCACGATGGCGCAATGGTATCCCCGGCTTTGCGTATATAGCGATGTGGTAGGTTGGCAAAATCACCAGTTTACCGGCCGTGGAGAGTTTGCCTTAACCTTTGGAAACTTTAAAGTTCAAATGACCGTTCCTGCTGATCATATTATTGGATCAACCGGTGAATGTTTGAATTATGCTGCAACATTAACTCCTGCACAGCTTGCCCGTTGGCAAAAAGCACAAACATCTAAAGAGCCATTAGAAATTGTGACCCTTGAAGAAGCGAAAAAATCGGAAGCACAAAAATCGAAAGCAAAAAAAACATGGATCTACAAAGCGGAAAATGTACGCGACTTTGCCTGGACCAGCAGCCGCAAATTTGTTTGGGATGCAATGCCTGTAATTATTGAAGGCAAAAAGATTATGGCTATGAGTTTTTATGGAAAAGAAGCATATGGTTTATACCGCAAGTTATCGACCAAGGCAGTTGCACATACTATTAAAACGTATTCAAAATTTACTATACCCTACCCTTATCCGGTAGCTCAAAGTGTGGAAGCATCCAATGGAATGGAATATCCAATGATTTGTTTTAATTACGGGCGCACGGAAAAAGATGGCAGTTATAGTGAAGGAACAAAATATGGAATGCTTGGAGTTGTTATTCATGAAGTGGGCCATAATTTCTTCCCGATGATTATTAATAGCGATGAGCGCCAATGGAGCTGGATGGATGAAGGTCTGAATTCTTTTGTAGAATATTTATCAGAAGAATTATGGGATAACAAATTTCCTACAAGAGGAGGACCAGCCTGGACGATTACGGATTATATGAAATTACCAAAGGATCAACTGGAACCAATTATGTCGAACTCTGAAAACATTGTTGGTTTTGGTCCTAACGCTTATACTAAACCGGCAACTGGTTTAAATATATTGCGCGAAACCATTATGGGGAGAGAGCAGTTTGATTATGCGTTTAAAGAGTATGCCCGTCGCTGGGCTTTCAAGCATCCCGAACCAGCCGATTTATTTCGTACTATGGAAGATGCAAGTGGTGAAGATTTGGATTGGTTTTGGAGAGGTTGGTTTTTTGGAACCGATGCCTGCGATATGGCCATTGATACCGTAAAATATTTTACAGCAGATTTAACCAAAGAACCGACTGAAGTAAAAGAAAATACAACGATGCGTTCTCTTCCAAAGCCGCAAGGAAGTACTTTTGATGATATATCAAAAATCAGGAACAGGGAAGATAAGAATATAAGCTTTGCTGTTGATGTTGACACGGCTATTCAGGATTTCTATTACAGGTATAATCGTGGTCTTGAAAAATATGATACATCTAAATATGCGGTAACGTCTCCTGGCAGTTCTACTGAGGCATTGGATGAAGCCACAAAAACAAAGATGGCTGGCAAACATTTTTATGAAATTACTTTTAGTAATAAAGGTGGATTGGTAATGCCATTGATTGTTGAATTTACTTTCAAAGATGGAACCAAGGAAGTAGATCGCATACCGGCACAAGTATGGCGATTGAATGAAGGCAAGGTTACGAAAGTATTTATGAAGAATAAAGAAGTAGCCAGTGTTAAATTGGATCCTATGAAAGAAACAGCCGACATCAATGATAAGAATAATAACTGGGGAGAAATTGCCGCTTCATCTAAATTTACTACGTTTAAGATGAAACAGGGAGGAGCCGTACGCGGTCAATCGCAAGGCATTAATCCAATGCAAAAAGCAGAGGAGAAGAAAAAGGCATTCTAAAAGAAAATAAAAAGCTGAATAAAAAAACCCTGGCGAATAGCCGGGGTTTTTTGTTTTATTAATTTTTCTTGTGACCAATTACATCAACTCCACTCAATTTCTGACAAGGGATTGCTTATTTTCTTTGTCTAGTGGAAATAAAAATAAAATAGGAATCAAGAGCAGTATAATAAATGATACCGTCATATTAAACCAACAAACGATTGCTGCTGTCAAATAAAATGCAGGTGCTATTAAATAAGAAAGCTTTACATTTTTTAAAACGCTCGTTTTATCATATTCAACCTTTAAATAATTTTTTGCAATATATGAATACATATAACAAAGGGTTAAGCTTACTAAAAAGAATATTGCCGCAAAAAATGTAACCGAAATTGGGTTGTCACTATTTTTGCCCAATAAAGAAGCCGTAAAAGGTGTTAAACAAATACCCATTAATGAAACTTGATTTATTACTATTATTTTCAAATCTACTTTACTTGCCATGTGCAAAACATTATGATGCTGAAACCAGTATACACCAACTAGCAAAAAACTTATAAGCCATCCAAAAAATTCTTTTTTTAACTCCATTATATTATCCATGTTGGCGCTCAAATCATTGATTTCAAAATGAGGCGCTTTTAAATCTAATATCAGTAGTGTAATCACAATGGCAATAATAGCATCGCTATACATTTCTAAACGTACTTTATTGTATACAAAATCTTTAAATCTATTCTTTAATATCATTAGTCGTTGTTTTAATATTAATTGGAGTTTTGTTATTATTTATTGAAGCCAAGAAATTTAAGCTATACTTTCAGCACTTGATATTTTTAAATTATATTTTAAGTATAACGGTAATTTTTAAAATTAATTGCAACAGATTAAGTCTAAAATGGTGATAACTAACACAGAGTTTGGAAACAATTAAGTTAGTATTCGCCTCAATTATGGTGGAAGAATGTGCTGTTTGTCAAATCTCGATTTATGGATTATTATTTTCAGATACTGGCGCAGGTGTTTTCCGGTTAGTGATACTATTTTAGAAAATAAGAAATCAAGGAAAAATAACCTCGCAATAACCCCTTATTTAAAAATCGCTCTTATGCCTGCGGGGTGATAGATTTTAATGTATGTTTGATATTGCCAGGTTTTCGTTAATCGTAATTTTTAAAGCCTATTTTATTTCCTGAAAGCATTGGTTTGTTTTGTTTATCCAGCAACTCTTTTAATACCAAAAAAATATTCTCGATGTCTTTACTATTCACCTTTACTTCTTTTTCGAGTTTACCCAATTGTACTAATATTTCGTTATGAGTAAGTGCATATTCTTTCAACTTTGTAAACACTCTTATAATTCTACTATTTACTTCAATAGCTACATCACTATTTAAAACACTTGATAACATTGCTACGCCCTGTTCGGTAAAAGCAGTCGGCAACTTTCGCCTTCCTCCCCAACTTGAGGTCGCATTTTGCGACTTCAAGTTTTCATACTCCATCTCGGTAAGTGTAAACATAAAATCGTTGGGGAATCTCTCTATATTTCGTTTTACCTGCTCATTTAACCGCTTTGTTTCTACTTTGTACATTTCTGCCAAGTCCTCATCTAACATTATTTTTTGCCCTCTTACAACATAAATACGATTCAATATTTTTTGCTCCATTACCAATATTTGTACTTCTTTCTTTACCATACCAGCCATTTTTATTTTATACTCATTTTAGTGAGCAATATAATTTCGATTGCTTATTTACAAAAAGGAATTTAACGCTACTAAAAAAGAAAAAACAGATCAGTGTGTACTTGAGGTTTTAGACAATCCACCCAGGCAGCGGTGGTTTTCTTTGCAGCTTGTTTTTATAACCCTCATTTATTAAACCAAAAAAACTCCATCTGGCCCAAGGCGTCTCGCTTGTACAGTCCATAATTAAACTATATAACTCAATTTTCAGAAGCTCTTTTCTTGCTGAGAATTTTTATTCTCAGCTATTACAATCTTTTATATTCTTTTAAATTATAAAATAAACTCAATATACAACCGCAAAACTGATAAAATACAATTTGTCGTTATCGCCAAACGTATATTTCCTGCTCATACACCCATGCTAAAAATTATTTAGGTAAGTCGCAAGCGAGACGTTCTGCACAAGGTTTATATTTTATATGGTTGCGCTATAGGGCCCGGTCCATAATGAGCATACTATCTTAATAATTATTTAAGATTTTTTATCCAGAAAATGAGGTATTTTTATTACTACAGATTAAAGTAAAATTATGAAAAGTAGTATAGTGGCATTATTCCTGTTGTTTTCGGCAACCCTATTTGGGCAAGAAACAGTTACCGAAAAATTTCAAAAGATTGTGACGATTCCCCAAGCTCAACAATTCATCACAGCCAATCCGGAACTTAAACCAGCCTTGCTGAACCTTTCGGCCGGAAAAGACACGGCTCTTATTGAAAAAAGGTTGTTGCGCCAAAAGAAAGGTGATATCTTTTCCGTTGGTTATATCACCTATAAAGTCATCGAATCAACCGATACTACAGACTTCCGCGCAAACTATGTTTTTCTGGATGGAGGGTCTTACTCCAAATCAGAAATTGATAGTCTTAAAAAAATAATCGTACAAAAAGCCAATGCAGGATCCACCTTCGAAAATCTGTCTGATCAATACACAATGGATGGAAACAAAACGCATGGAGATACCGACTGGTTTTCCGGGCAATACTCATTTCCGAAAGAATTTCAAGACGCGGTTCAGAATCATAAGCGCGGAGAAATTTTCTTTGTGGATGTACCGGACAAGCAATGGCATTATATCGTTAAAAAGACTTATGATGACCGGGTGAAGAAAGACATTATTGTGTTAAGGGCTAACGGCAGATAGGAATATATTAATTGGGGGATAGGGAATTCCAAATAAACTCAATTGAAATCTCTGAATAATATTTTCTTATAAAACCTACCCCCCGCTCGCGCAAGCATCCTTCTTTTCAAATCGCAATTTATGGATTAGTTCGTTCAACTGCCGGAGCAAGTGTTTTTTCCGGTTAACGGCAATAGTTTAGAAAATAAATTCAATGGGAACACGGATTGAACAGATACAACGGATATTCGCCGATTGCACTTATCTGTTCAACCCTGAGCTTGACGAAGGGCACATGGGAACACCGATTGTACTTATCTGTTCTTATCCGTTCAATCTGTTAACTCAGTGTTGCAATTGTATATCAGTTGCAAATAGTATTCCCGGAGTCCCACCAAAGCTATTCAATTAAAATTTTTTCCCTCCGCAGAATCTCTCCTAACGGCCTTGTGCGTGTGCCGGAGGACTTTGCGGCAGTAAGTTATATAACTTCTCAATTATGCATGTCTCACCGGACTGTCATAAAGTAAAGGTACTAAAACAACATTTTGTATCTGGTGCCGCAGAGTCCTCGGCTAACGCTCAGGGCCAACGGAGAGACTCTGCGGAGAGGTAAATTCAATGGGAAC
>JANNEK010000138.1:0-51189 GCA_031378605.1 Chitinophagaceae bacterium
TTCCATTATCACAGTTACCTGTTACAAATGGTTGCCATTTACCTCTCCGCAGAGTCTCTCTGTTGGCCCTGAGCGTTAGCCGAGGACTCTGCGGCACCAGATACAAAATGTTGTTTTAGTACCTTTACTTTATGACAGTCCGGTGAGAAATGCATAATTGAGAAGTTATATAACTTACTGCCGCAGAGTCCTCCGGCACCCCCAATAGCGCAAGCATGTAAAAAGTAAGCCTGGCGCAAGCGTCTCGCTTGTGCCATATACAAATAATCTTTAACTTGGCTGCATGAGCAGGAAGTATAAGTTTGGCGATAAGGACAAATTGTATTTTATCGATTTTGCGGTTGTGTATTGGATTTATTTATTTGTACAATAGATGGCACAAGCGAGACGCTTGCGCCAGATGGGGAATAAAGATATTGGCGACGCCGCTACCGAAGGCATTGAGTATAATCATTTAAACCTTCCTTATAAAATTAACCTTAGAAATAGTAGTGGCATTAAAGGAACCATCATTTATATCTTCAATGCACTTTGAAATAAATTGGAGAAGAAGGTCGAAGATAATACCAACACTACAACCCCGTATAAAAACACTACCTATATCTGGCAGTGCTGGCGCAGGTGTGTTTGTTTAAATGAAATTAATTTTTGTAAAGCGAATATTCATACAAACCAACTTGTACCATGATTGAAAGTAAATTTCTATACTTTTCAATCCTTCTTTAATTCCACCATAAAGGAGCTATCATCTTTTACCTTCTAACCTGTTGGTGTACTCTAAAGAACCAAGGCGGAATCGTAAGGGAACCTTAATCTTTTTTTCGATAAACAATTCCTGGCGACAGAAAAAGGCAAGATTGCGGCTATAAAAATCCGGAGTAATTGAAAAGCGCAATGGAAAAGAGGATATAGAACTGCTGCTATCTTTTAAAATAATTGTATTCCTCAGTGTAAAACCAGTGGGAACTTGATTGGTAAGGCCTAACCTGAATACCAATTGAGGTGGGCTAAGGACAGTCAATGGGGCCTGCCCAAAACTTTTTGTGCTTAATCCCAACAAAAACACAACAATAAATTTATAAAATCGTTGCATGCAGCTATTTATAATTATACGTAGATTACGGCCTGATTTTTGTGGTTCGGCACTCTCTTAAAAAATAAATTTGAGCGGTCCAAATCCTAAACCCCTTACAAATATGGCACTTAGTCAGGGATTACAGCAAAGACTTCTCCAAAAATTATCTCCCCAGCAGATTCAGTTAATGAAGCTGCTACAGGTACCTACGTCTAATTTGGAAGAACGGATTAAAGAGGAGATGGAAGAAAACCCGGCACTGGAACTTTCTGAAGATAATAATGATGAAGATTTTAATGCAGAACTAAAAGATGAATTTGAAGATACTGCCGAACCAGAACAGGAAAAAGATGGTGGCGAAGAAGAATATGAGAACCTGGATATAAGCGAATATGTAAACGATGGGGATGATGATATTGCTGATTATAAATTACGCGATGATAACTATCCCGAGGCCGATGAAGGGAAAGTTAGTCCGCACCGCACAGAAACCTCTTTTCATGAGCATTTATTGGAGCAGCTTGGGTTGATGAAGATGGAGGATAAACATCGCAGAATTGCTGAACAAATAGTAGGTAGCATTGACGATGATGGTTATTTACGCAGAGAAACTGCTGCTATTGTAGACGATCTTGCTTTTCGCCAAAATATTGATAGCAATAACGACGAAGTAGAACAATTAATAAAACTGGTACAAAAATTCGATCCCGCCGGGGTGGCAGCCAGAAACCTGCAAGAATGTTTGTTATTACAATTACATCGGTTAAAAACAAATGGGAAGCGGGTAGATAAAGCAATAGAAGCAATTCAGGATTACTTTGATGAGTTTACAAAAAAACATTATGAAAAAATACAGCGTGGATTGGGTATTGACGATGATGGGCTGAAAGCCGTGATGGCACAGATTGTTCGATTGAATCCAAAACCAGGCGGCAATCACTCTGATAGTACTAAAGTGGAAACCTATGTAGTTCCTGATTTTTTTATTTTTAATAATGGCGGAAAACTGGAGTTAACGCTTAATTCGCGAAATGCACCGGATTTGCGAATCAGTGGTGGGTATAGAGATATGCTTAAAGAATACGATAGAGGCACAAAGAAAGATAAAAGGCAGAAGGAAGCTGTACTCTTTATCAAACAAAAAATTGACGCAGCCAAATGGTTTATTGATGCCATTAAGCAACGGCAACATACCCTTAGCAGTGTAATGGAAACCATTATGGATTATCAGCACGAATTTTTTATGACCGGGGATGAAACAACCATGCGCCCGATGATCTTAAAAGATATTGCAGAAAGAACGCATTTGGATATTTCTACCGTTAGCCGGGTTGCCAATAGCAAATTTGTACAAACAGAATTCGGAACGTATCGCCTAAAATTTTTCTTCAGCGAATCGCTTAGTACCGACAGCGGTGAGGAAGTATCTACCCGTGAAGTAAAGAAAATATTGAGTAATCTTATAGAAGCAGAAAGTAAGCGGAAGCCGTTGAGTGATGAAAGACTTACTGAGTTACTTCAGGAAAAAGGTTATAACATTGCACGACGTACCGTTGCCAAATACCGCGAGCAACTAAATATTCCGGTAGCGCGCCTTCGCAAAGAATTATAATTTTTTATGG
This sequence comes from Chitinophagaceae bacterium, assembly GCA_031378605.1. Lineage (GTDB taxonomy): Bacteria > Bacteroidota > Bacteroidia > Chitinophagales > Chitinophagaceae > Endoryza. The sequence goes on from JANNEK010000138.1 coordinate 2,698, forward strand.
ATTCAATGATTTTAGATAATAAGCATGAACTTCCGGAGATAGTCAGGCAACCTGCGATCATTCGAATACTGGCTCACGTTATTTCCTATACATTTCATCCACTCTTTATAACAGCCTATGTTAGCGCCTATTTATTATATGTACACCCCTACGTATTTGCCGGATTTGATAATTCATTGAAACTATTCCGCCTGTTATCAGTAGTATTAAGCACGGTAATTATTCCAGGGTTTGCTGTTTTTTTAATGTGGCGGTTGAAGCTGATAAAATCAATGCTGTTAGCAACCAGTAAAGAAAGAATCATTCCCTATGCAGCAACCATCATTTTTTATTTTTGGCCATGGATGGTGTTTAATCGCTTGCCGGGTAGTCCTGAAATATTTGTAACTTTTTTGCAGGGAAGTTTTTTTGGAGTATGCGGCGCATGGATCATTAACATCAACAGTAAGGTTAGTATGCATACTACCGCGATGGGTGGAATGGTAATGTTCTTTTTACTATTTTCTTTTAATGATGAAAATGCCAGCGGACTTTATTTATCGCTGGCTATATTAATCGCCGGCCTCGTTGCTACGTCAAGGTTTATTGTTTCCGATCATACAAAATTTCAAATTGTACAGGGATTTATTGTTGGGGCATTGGCACAATTGATTGCCTGGTGGATTTGAGAAGCCCCCTAAATCCCCCGAAGGGGGACTTAACGAATACCTTAGTAGATTAGATAGTCAAATATTATTAAATTCCAGGCTAATAGCTTTTTATGAATATAAAAATTAGTCAGCGAGTGGCTATACTCTCCCCTTTCGGGGGAGTTGGAGGGGGCTAAAAAGAAAAGCCCAATCATAGGGTACGAACCTATATTGAGCATTTTCGCCTTCAAACCATCTGAAGTTTACGTCCAACCTAGCCGTTTAGTATCTTCGATTTCGAGATATAATTTTTTGTGGGATGGTAGATGAATAAACAAGAACCATCTTTTATTGTATTGATTATTTGTTCTGTATCTTTTGCAGGAACAGCAGGACATCCATAACTTCTGCCGTTAAAACGATTTGATTGTAAGAAATTACTTCCAACATAATCTGATCCATGAACAACAATATTTCGTTGGTCAGCTTTATCGTTAATACCCCTTTCCAAACCTTCGATCGTTAATGATAATCCATGACCACCATAATAAGTTTTGCCGGTGATATAAAAACCAAGGCTGCTTTTGTGTGATTCTGGATTGTTTGAAAAAGAACGGGCGTATTCGCCTCCCGATTTTCGGCCATGTGCCACATAGGTATTCACCACAATCTTCATTGTTTCCACATCTATAATGTATAAACGCTTGTGACGCGATGACTGACTGAAATCGCAAATGGAGATTACTTCTTTATTATATAACATACCCGCATCCAGTAAATATTTATATCCTTGCCAGGCAAATTCAAATGCTTTTTTATTAAGCCCAATACGTTTTAGACCTAAACTATCATACAGCGCCATTGCTTCTTCCTGCAATAACTGTTTTTCAGTTTTTGGTAAATTTCCAGTTTTATTAATGGTGATTGATGTTCCTGAATCTACGGAGTAAGTGCCGGAGATTAAGAAGGGTGTAGTCAACAACAAGCAAAGAAGGCTTGCCGTGGGTACGGATTTAAACGGGCGGTACAGAATTATCATAGGTTTTTCAAAAGACGCGTTCCGGATTTAAAACGACATCTGACTGAAAAATATTATCATTTTCTTAATAATGCAAGTAGTTTCTAAGTGTTTTTTTTATTGTGCAATTATTATATAAATAAATCGAATTAGTAATTGTGCTTAGTAGTTTTACAAGAATCTATCATGTACTTTTTGTGATCAGGTAAATTTCTTAATAATGAACTCGTTACCATAAATACGCAGCAATAATATAAATAGTGAGATAAGGATGGGACCGAAAATCAGACCAATAAAACCAAATAAATTTAAACCAATGATTACTCCAAATACGGTAATCAATGGATGAACATCCCCTAATTTTTTTTGTAGCCAGAACCTAAAAAAATTATCAACGGTTCCTATAATCGCAAATCCATAGATAAGCATTATTGTTCCCTTTGTAGGATTTCCATTTGCAAAAAATAATAAAGCAACAGGTATATATGCCACGGCTGCACCTACTATTGGCAGCATCGAAGCAATACAGGTAACTACAAACCAAAAAAGAGGTTCTTTAACACCTAATATCAAATAGGCAATTAACCCAACCACACCTTGCAGTACGGCAATTAATGGAATACCCAGTGCGTTTGAATTAACCAGTGAATTCATTTCTTTTCTTAACAGCAATACATTTTCATCTTTTAAAGGAACCATGTTATAGAATCCGGCTTCCATTTTTCGACCATCTACAAGCATAAAATATAAAATAAAATACATTACCGCAATAGTTGAAATGGTACTTAGTGTAGCGCCTAATACGGAGGGCAGGTTATTGGCTGCCCAGCCAGAAACTTTACTGATGTTTGCAGTGCTTAAAATTTCAATGCCATACCTGGTTTCGTATTGAAGAATATAACTTTTGATTGCTGTGAGCACTTCAGACGAATGTTGAACCGCAAAACTGATCTTTGAGCCCATCATATTAATCAACACTAAAATGGGAAGCAAAATAATTAAGAATGATAATAGCATCAGTAAAGAAGCAGCTAATGCATTTTTCCATTTGAACCGTGCCTGTAAAATAAACATATACTTGCGCAGTAATACGTAAAATGTATAGGCACCTAATAAAGCAGGCAAAAAAGTTTGTAATTGTAAAAAGAGAATGATGCCGAGGAGCACCAGGAACAATAGAAAGAAAATTTGCCTGATAGTATTGTTAGAAATCTGACTCATACTAATAATTTATAATGAAAACATATTCATTTTTTGATCTGCATTTAATTAATCGCCACCTGTAAATTCGGATTTTTAAATTGATCTGCTAATTATTTTATAGTACTACTTTCTTCCATTTACCTCTTTTAAAAATAGCATACGCCCATATGGCAATCACTGTTTCTGCTACGGGTATTGAAATAAAGGCCCCCGTTGGTCCCATGTTTAAAGGTTTTGCTAAAATATAAGCAAGGGGTATCTGCAATAACCAAAAACAAACAAAGTTAATCCAGGTAGGTGTTTTTGTATCTCCCGATCCATTGAGCGCTTGTATCATAACCATTCCTATTCCATAAAAAACATACCCGGTTCCAATAATCTGTAATGACATTGCTCCATATTCCTGTACTGCCAGATCACTTGTAAAAATACGAATGATTGGTTTTGAAAATAATACAAATAATAGCATTACTCCCGACATAAAAATGGCATTATACTTTGCAGATAGAAATACACTTTTTTCTGCACGACCCGGTTCTTTGGCACCCAGGTTTTGCCCAACCAGTGTAGCTGCTGCATTACTTAATCCCCACGCAGGTAAAATAAAAAACACTACGTTTCTAATGGCGATTTGATAACCGGCCGATGCTATCGTTCCACCAGTGGTCGAAACTATCCACGCAACAACAATCCAGCTACCCGATGCTATTAAAAATTGTAAGGTAGAAGGCCATGCAATTAGAATTAATGAGCGGATTAATTTTTTATCCAGTAGAAAATGTTGTTTTTTAAATTGAATAATACTTTTGCCATTAAACAAATAATAACATTGATATAAAACGCCCATACCACGCCCAATGGTAGTTGCAATAGCAGCTCCTTTTAAACCCCAGCCCTGCCAGGATCCAATACCATAAATAAATAAAGGGCAAAGAAAAATATTGATAATACTTGCCAGCCATAAACTTCGCATAGCGATCGCCGCGTCACCTGCCCCTCTGAATATTCCGTTAATTAAAAATAAAAGAATAATGGCAACACTACCACCTAACATGATTCGTGTAAATGGAGTTCCTTCGGCAATTACCTGGGGTTGCGCACCCATCAAACGAAGAATATCTGATGCAAAAAAGATTCCGGCGAGGCTAATAATAACGGTTGCAATTAATGATATAATTAGCGATTGCATGCCAGCCTGTGCAGCAGCTTCCGGATTTTTTTCGCCAATGCGCCGTGAAACCATAGCGGTGGCCGCGGTACTTAATCCAATAGCAACCGAATATACAATGGCTATTACGGATTCTGTTAAACCAACAGTTGCCACTGCGTTTTGACTATTTGGTAAATGACCTACAAAGTACATATCAACAACAGCAAAAACACTTTCCAGGCTTAGTTCAAGCACCATTGGAACTGCAAGCAGAAAGATGGCCAGTCGGATACTGCCTTTTGTATAATCATGTTCTCCCCCTTTTAACGCTTGTTTTGTTAGCGAAAAGAAATAAGATAATTTAGTTGTAATAGAAGTATTCTTGAGCATTGTTGAAATCAATTTTAATATGAAATGAACCAGAAGGATTAGTAGGTTAACGGATATCAACTGTTTAGTCAATAATAATTCCTATGAACCTGTTTCCTTACCGATAATAAAATTAATATACCAGAATTCAACCTGCAACAGATCTGTTGGGTTGATAATTAGATGCGTTAACTGTAGGTTCTGTACAATGGGGGCGAACCTTATAAGACTTTCATAATTCCTAAAAATAAACAACGAAGGTTAGTATTTTTTTTTAGAAAGAGAAATTTTTTTAATATCCAATCCAATTAAGAAGTCAATGAAGATCGAAAACGGTTGGTTTTGCTTGAGAAAGTAACCGGCATTTATCGTGTGAACGTAGAAGCCACAGAAATCAAATAAGATTTAAGAAATAAATAGAGTGTACTAAGATATCAAAGCACTTCAAACAGTATAGTAAGAATTGATATAGTGTTATGGTAACTATAAACTGGCGCATAATAATCTACAAAAAGGAGATACTTCTTAAACAACTTCGTGCTTTCGAGGCAAAAGATAACCACAAGAAAAACGCTTCGCGCTTTCGTGGCAAAAGATAACCGCTGAGGCGCAAAGCCGCGGAGATGAGTATTGCATCCTTCAGTAGTAAAAAATTAGTATGTTACCAGATATTAGGGTAACTATAAATCAAAATATAACCATCTACACAATAATGAATAAGGTACTTCATAAAAATGCTTTGCGCTTTCGTGGCAAAAGATAACCGCAGCGCAAAGCCGTAGAGATGAGTATTGCATCCTTCAGTAGTAAAAAATTAGTATGTTACCAGCTATTAGGGTAACTATAAATCAAAATATAACCTATCTACACAAAAATGAATAAGGTACTTCATAAAAACGCTTCGCGCTTTCGTGGCAAGTAATAACCACAAGATTCATAAGAAAAATTATTCATGCCTTTGTGGCAAAAAGTAATCACAGGATTACAAGGAGCACAAGAAAAATACTTCGCGCTTTCGTGGCAAAAAAATAACCACAAGTACACAAGAAAATAACTTCGCGCTTTCGTGGCAATTAATAACCTCAGAGGCGCAAAGCCGCAGAGATGAGTACTGAATCCTTAAGCAGTAAAAATTAGTATGTCTGAATTGATTTAACTTAACAGTAAATTATATTCATGCAAATTTTCAAATCTTCCTACTGAAAACAATAGTAAGTAACAAAAAAACAGTAAGTACTGATCGTTACAGGAACGACATGGATACTAATGGTAATCATATTCTGTACATAGATTGAAATGACGTTTAAACAGAAAACATATTATTATTACCGGCAGTTATTAGATAATAAAATAGCAAACCTTCGCTTGCAATTGAGTGAACTGCGCGAAAGTACGGCCAACGAAACAAAAAGTACCGCCGGCGATAAATATGAAACAGCCCGGGCAATGTTACAAATAGAACAGGATAATGTGAACAGGCAATTACAGGAATTATTAGAACAGCGATCGGTGTTTGTCTCTTTAGATCCCAATATGCAGTCTACAATAGTAATTCAGGGTAGCCTGATAAAAACAGATAAGAATTGGTTCTTACTAAGCATTGCTTTAGGTAAAACAATTATAGAGCATGAAACGATCATAGCGCTTTCTTCTTATTCACCATTGGGTAAATTGCTATTGGGAAAATCGGAAGGTTCTACAATTATAGTCAATAATACGTCTTATGTCATTGAAAAGGTAGTATAATAGTAAAGGCGATCAATTTTTTACAATGACCGCCCGTACTATCTAATTGCTGATTTTTAGTTAATCACAATTTCCTTTTTGGAAACTTCTTTTCCTGCAATAACGGGTAAGCTTACCTGCAATACACCATCTATATACTTAGCGCTGATGTTTTGTGTGTCAATACTTTCATCGAGGTTAAAGCTTCTCCGAAAACCTCCCCTGCTGTATTCCCTCAATATCCATTCGGGACGTGGAAATCCTTCAGGAGGATTGTAAGAAATAATTAACTCAGTACCCTGAACATCTAATTGAAAATGTTCTTTAATTCGGCCGGGCGCAAACACCAGTAATTCAAAACTCTTGTCGGTTTTGTGAATGTTTACGGCAGCACGTTCCATCGAACGGTAAAACAGTGGCCTGTTTCCGTAGTTGCCTTTTGCGGCATTTTTGTAGTACATGTTTCTCTTTTTTGAGTAAATAATAAAACGTATCAAAAACACTGTACTATAAATATGCCGGTTGTAATATTCAGAAATTCTGTCATTACTCACTCACTACAACTGCCAGTTTAGTATTAGTTGAATTGACAGTTAGTCTTGAAATGCCTTTTATCGCGGGTAACTTATTTTCAATAACAATAGGTTGCCAACCATTATTAGATTTTGTATCGAAATAAAATAAGCCAATACCATCGCTGCTAATTATTATTCCATTAGTAAGCCAGGTAATATCTTCTCTGCCCGTAAGGGTGCGTGTAATTGTGGATAGTTCGTTGGTGGAAGGAGTAAATTTTTTAATAAGCCACTCTTCTTTATAAACCTTTTTTATAAAACTGAAACTATTCGATCCGGGAATTTTGTGCAGGGAACGCCCCGGGTTATCAGCAATAACCTTGTCTTCCTTAGTAATTAGATTAAAGTAGTGCAAGTAGTTTTGATTAGAATCCCCCAATACAAAGAGTAATAAGTGCTGATCGTCTATCCATACATGATAACCGACTTTTAGTGTTTGAATAATTGTTTCAGGCTTTCCTCCTTTTACCGGGTATTTACCAAGATCCTGCGCTCCTTGTTCCCGTTGAATGATACAAGAAATAAATTTTCCGTCTGGTGTAAGTGTGGGAGAATATTCCCTTTCCAGCGTGTTGGTAAATTGAACCGTTTGTTTTGTCAGGTAGTTATAATAGTTAATATCACTTCGCCCACTATCATTGAAAGATGAATAATAAATAAGTGGTTTTGAGGGATGAAAAAAGGGTTGATTATCGTAGCCTTTGTGATTCGTGATATTTACAGGGCTCGATAATACGGGCTCGTTGTTTTTCCACCCGAGATTAAACATATAAATTTCTGAAGCAACTTGTCCATAACCAGTAAACTGCAATAACAACAGAAATGGAAAAATCTTTTTCATTATAATCTTTGTATCAAAAGATAAGAAGAAATCCGGAGGATTAGCGTATAGAGTTTCTATGGGGTAATTATTGCGCTCAACTATACCATTTATTGGAATTCTTTTAGGCATGTGCGAAACAATGATCAAATGCACAAAAAAATAAGAGGCTGTCGCAAAAGACGATAAAATCTCGCAAAGACTCTATGACGCAAAGAAGAAAATATTGAGGATAAAGCGTTGCGACTTTGCGTCGTTGCGAGAAAAAAATATTTAAATTACTTTTGACAACCTCTTTTAAAAAAACAAATTCAACATCAGTGATTGCTATTGTTGCTGGCAACTGACTTCGAGCTAAATGAAGCAACTAATCGGCCCGCTGGTAATTCGGAAGAGGAATAGTATACATTCACCAATCCGCTTGTTCTTTCAAAGGCAAATAATTCTTTCATCGAACAATTTATGCCTGCAACGGGTTCGGTAACATCGGCATATTTCCATTGCTTTAGTATATGTTTTTTTTCATCCTTAATGGTTATTGATCTTCCTTTTCCGACTCTGCCACAATGATAATACTTAATGGTTAATTGATCGGCCGACGAATATTGGTGCAGTGAGAATGTTTCAATCTGGTCCATTTTGGCACCAAAACGCTGAGCCACAAGTTTATTGTTTATGTAAATTTCATATCCCTCTCCTCCGTATGGACTGGTGAATGAAAAGGAACTTACCATTGCCAGGCATATCAATAATGTTGTAGCAATTCGGTAATTAATCTTTTTTTTCATACAAAATGTTTTAAGTTTAAAATTATTGTTTCGAGAAATGCACTACAAAAAAAGCACAAGAAAATTTTATCAAAGCATCACTTTGATAAACTGCCTGATAAACTTGATAAACTGTAGGGATCAACTCTTTTTATGAGAACTTATTTAATAAAGGATAGAATTTTGTACATTCCCCTATAATTAATGCCCAATGATGCAACGTAAAAACCCAGACCTGGATATTGTAAAAGAATTACTCAATGCCGTGCTTGAGAACAATCCATCTTCCACTTTTGTACTGAGTCTTTCTTATCAGTATGAAGAGCGGGGCGGACTAAGTAAAAAACAATTAGAAGGGCTTTATCAAAAAGCTTCTAAAATTAATACGATACCAGTAAACTGGCTGGCTACCCTTGAAGCTATGTTATTAAAACGGCCGAATCGTTATAAATCAGCGTTGCCTCCAGCCAAACCTTTTTACGAAGAGAAAGATACGAAGCAGGGAGAAATGATAGAAGCAATACTAATAAAATATCCACAGCACAAACGCGTATTGTTTTTTAAATCGAAATATGATAATAATGAAATTCTTTCACCTGCTGATAATACCGAGCTTGAGAAATTCTATAAACTTTTAAAATAGTTGATTCGATTAATTTGATATCGTTTGTACCGCATCATTTTTTTTGCCTTTGTTCTTTGCAGGTTTTCTTTCACCTCTTCGAAGAGATTCCAGAAACTAAAATATTGCCACTACGATAAAATCTTCGGAGAAAAAAAGCGAAAACGAATAGTTTGAATAGATAACACTTATTTCTTTGACCTTTTTACAGTTATCTGCTTAAAGAAACGACCTGAAACTCCGATCTGCCCACTCATTAATGCCCCCTGCCCACCTTCGATGAATAAATTAATGTTTTTCGTGAGATGAAATTTTATTCCGGCTAAATACAGGACGTAAAATCTATTATAATCGATCACATATGGATGCTTATAGAACGGCACTGTGTATCCTTGATTTCTAAGAGCGTTTTCTCTATCATCATTTTTATCATGCCCTTTCATTAGCCCTATTCCAAACTGCAAATAAATGTCCCAGCGATTTTGATCTTTCCAGAGCCTTAATTTTTCAGAGAAAAAATCAGAGATATACAATCTTACATTTATACCTATCGGCACGTAAAGTCGATCCATAAATAGCAAGGTCTCATTACCGTTCTTTTCTGCAAAATACAAATAGCTTTTATGTTGATACCCTACAAAGAAATTCCCTTCAAAAAAGCGGTTAAAACGGTATCCTATTCGTCCCTCAAAATAAATATCAGAGTTTGTATTATAACGAAAAAAACGCTTACTATCAGTCCCGAAAGCCGTGAGGCCCTCAATGGATAATTTCGGAAAATAAAGAGTTTCCTGCCCCTCTGAAAAAAGGGAGCAGGAAACGATAAATGCTAAAATTGTTAAATGTGTTTTTGGTATCAATATATATTAATTTTTTCTTTTGATATTAGCGTAAGTGATCCCATATACCGTAGAGATTGGGTCCGTAAACTGGCTGGCTACCCTTGAAGCTATGTTATTAAAACGGCCGAATCGTTATAAATCAGCGTTGCCTCCTGCCAAACCTTTTTACGAAGAGAAAGATACGAAGCAGGGAGAAATGATAGAAGCAATACTAATAAAATATCCACAGCACAAACGCGTATTGTTTTTTAAATCGAAATATGATAATAATGAAATTCATTCACCTGCTGATAATACCGAGCTTGAGAAATTCTATAAACTTTTAAAATAGGAGATACAAAGCAGGTTGTATCTCCTATCTACAATTATTTTTTTGTCTTTATTCTTTGGAGATTTTCTTTCACTCTATACTTAACAATTTTAGTGATCAGTGTCAATGGAAGTGTTTTGTCGATCGGAAATTGTACCGAGCCTTTTCCTTGTTTGTAAACCGAAAGTTCTTTCTTAAAGCTCGCATGCCCTGTTGGTGTTGCATAAAAACCAATATGATTTTCATAGCCTGCAAAATAAACCAGCATACCATTCAATTTATAAGCAGGCATACCATAGCTTATTAATTCTTCTGCTTTTGGCGCAGCCGCTTTAATTGTTTTGCGCATTTGAATTAATAATTGCTTCACCTCTTTTGGAAAAGCTGAAATATATTCATCTGCACTAGAAGCAATTGTTTTGTAAGACTGTTTCATAAAACAATTTTTTCATTTTATAAGTTTTTATTTTTCCAGAATAGTCTTCATGTTCAATAGATTTTGCTGCAGGTCCTTTCCTATCATTTTATCCATCATGAGATTCATAAGGTTTATTGGAAATTTGTTTTTTCCAAAAAATGTGTTGGTTATTTTTGTTTGTGAATCACCCAATTCCGATACGGTTGTTCTTGCCCAATTCGTTCCTTCAAAAGGTTTTTTAAATCGTATTTCTACTTCGATACTTTTATCATCTTCTATTTTTATTATTTCCTGTTCACCAATTCCAACATTTCGGTCATTACTTTCCCAGGACGATTTAAAACCAACTGATCCATCTATTCCTGTATATACCAATTTAACATTGGGATCTTTCATTACCCAAACACTGTAATATTCCTGATTACGGATTAGTTTGAGATAATTAAATACGTCCCTTTTCGGTTTATTAATCGTTATATTTTTTTCAAGTAAAAACTCTTTTTTTATAAGAGCGGCTGTCAGCAAGAGCAGTAAGACGATTGTTGATACTACGCCTAAAATGATAAATAATATATTCATAAGAGCTGATTTGGTTTACAAATAAGAAGCTAAAATAATTTCTTTAATGTTTACGCATCCAGTAGTTTTTGGATATCAAATTTTTTCATTTTTAAAAATGCCTGTATTACCCGTGGCGACTTTTCGCGATCAGCCATCAACTTGCCTAAAACAGTTGGAACAATTTGCCAGGATATTCCAAACTTATCTTTTAACCAGCCGCATTGACTTTCCTGCCCTCCACCTTCCGTTAATATATTCCAGTAAAAATCAATTTCACCCTGTGTTTCACAATCAACTACAAACGAAATGGCTTCATTGAATGCAAAAGGATGATTTCCTAATCCATCCATTGCCATGAATACTTTCTTATCTAAAATAAACTGCGAGTGCTTTACAGTACCGGCGGCCTCGCCTTCTTCTTTCGTATACAATAAAATTCCCTCAATAGAGGATTGAGGAAAAACGCCGGTATAAAATTTTACGGCTTTTTCAGCCTCGCCAAAACTTTTTCCAACAAAAAGAAAGGTCGGCGTGATCTTCTGATTTACGTCGCTATACGTTGCTTTCATGATTTGCCAGGAAAACCCGAACCGGTCCTGTACAAATCCATATTTTTCACTCCATTCATATTTATCAAGCGGCATAAGAATCATTCCATCATTTGAAATTTGTTTCCATAATGCTGTTGTTTCATCATCTGTTTCGCATATTACCGTAAATGAAACGGATGGGTTAGGTTTAAACATTGGCCCGCCATTTAAGCCCATAAATTTTTGGCCGGCCAACTCAAAATTTACCACTAATGGTGTATCAATCATAATTTTTGAACCGGCAAAAAGTGAGCAATAAAAATCAGCCGCTTCTTTTGCATTACCGTTAAACCATAAGCAAGGGTGAATATTATTATTCATATCATAAAGGTTATTAGTATAATTTATTTTTCGCTGCAATTAAACATCCATTGTACACTAAACTTGTCTTTACAACTACCAAAATAAGCTCCCCAGAACATATCCTGTAATTCCATTTCGATGATTCCGCCTTCCGACAAAGCATCAAACAACCGTTTTGTTTCTACTCTTGTATCCGGTTCAAGGTTAATATATGCATTGTTGCCAAAGGAAACATGAAAACCCATTTGAACAGGCGCGTCGGTACCCATTAATACATGTCCACCTAAAATCGGGAGCTCGACGTGCATCACAAGGTTTTTTAAGTCGTCGCTCAACGCTGGCATACCTTCCTGGGGCGGCGCATCACCCATTCTTCGTATACCCGGCGCTGTGAATTCACCACCAAAAACTGATTTGTAAAAATTAAATGCTTTTTCGGTATAGTCGGGAAAGTTTAAATAAGTGCTTACTCTTGCCATGATCGATTATTTAATTGTAGTTAGCCTGATTAACACTCATACTGGTGTTTTTAATTTGAACGTTGATAAAGCAAAGGCATAAAAAAATAATGAATTTCCAAAAAAAATATCTGTAAAAGGAAATGCTATGCTTTTTCCTATTTAACTTTTGGTAAATGGGGTGTGGTATAGCTATTTAGAATTTACCCACGATGATTTCAGCACATTAATGACAAGTGAGTTGATTTTCATTTCATCATTAGCAGAAAAAGAAATCTTTTGATGATCAGGTGGTGGTTCTGCGCAAAAACTGGCAACTGCTGCACCCTCATTTACAAATAATTCAAGGGAAGCACGATCTACTAATACGCGCAGTTTAACCTTGCCGTTAATAATAGGCGCTGGTATTTTACTTGCTCCAAAAATAAACAGTTCATTTTTATGATCATAAGTCAGTTCCAATCCACGTATATTCAATTTCATTGATTCCGTGGGTGCAAATTCAATTGACATATCAAGCAGTTCAGCCTTTATATCAGTTAGTTTTTTTATTGCTTTTTTTGCTGATAGATTTTTAAAAGAATAAGTCTTTACATAAAGTTGTTCAATTTCTTTCACGGGCCAACGGAAAAGGCGCACCCCATCAGTAGTAGTCTTTAATGTCATGGTGGTTGGGAAAGACATTTGTTGATTAAATGGCATATTGGCTTTCAAAAAAGAATTAGCACCATCACTCATCCAACCAATCATAACTGTTCGTCCATCGGGGCTGTTGTTAAAAGTTTGTGCAGCGTAAAAATTTATTCCAACATCTCCTTTAAAAACTTTTTTATCGGTGGTAAAAACTTTGCCATCGAAATCGCCTATTTCGTAATCGAAACTTGCATCGTAGAGCAGCCATTTTTTATTGTTCTTATTTCCATCAACAGCTAATTCAACAAAGTCTACACATTCAAAAACCCACTCTCTGTCAAAATCACTGGTGGCTTTCCAGTCGATTAAATTGTTTGAAGTAAAAAATCGAATCTTACCCGGAGTAGCACTTGATTTACCAGTATTTTCTGCCAGTTTAACCCAAAGCACCAATATCCATTTTTTGCTAGGCTCGTGCCAAAATACTTTTGGGTCGCGTTCGCCTTTATCTAAACCTTGATTAGGTACCAATGCAGCACCGTTATTGATTAATTGAAAGGTTCTTCCTTTATCAGTACTAAATACACCGGCTTGAAAAAATGGTTCCCTCGCAAATGTAAATATTGCTACCAGCGTTTTAGTATTGCCTTTTTGTTTGTCAAGAATGTTATTATAATCAACCACAGCCGTACCCGAAAAAATAGTACCACCGCTATAGGGTAAAATGGCATGTGGTAATTGTTTCCAATGAATCATATCCGCACTTATCGCATGTCCCCATGTCATATTACCCCATTTGGCGTCTAATGGATTGTGTTGAAAAAAAAGATGATACTCACCATCGTACCACACCATTCCATTCGGATCATTGATCCAGTTTTTTAAAGAAGTAAAATGGAATTGCGGTCGTATAACCTGGTTATAGCCAACATCTTTATAGGAATCAAAAGTCTGCATCTCCTGATTTTGCCTGCTAATGGTATCATTTTGTGCGGTAACACTTACTGCAAAATAAAATAATAGTGCACTAAGCAAAATGCATTTCAAGGGTTTCAACTTATTCATTTGGCTTTGCATGTGTTTTTTGTTTTAGAGTACAAATATGCCAGTGTTTTTACACTATTTCTAAATTATAGGAGAATAAAATTAAGAAATGGCAGGGTCCTTATTTTCCAGGGAATGTAGCGATGATTTGTGTTATGTAGTTCGAACCTTTGAAACGGGGGCCGGGCGTGGCTATTTACTATAGGTAAATAAACTTGAAAAAATGTTATAGAATTAATCGCTGGCTTTTATTCAACAAAAAAATAAAACCCCAGGAATTCCTGAGGTTTTTTTAGCTCCCCCTGTTGGACTTGAACCAACGACCCTCTGATTAACAGTCAGATGCTCTAACCAACTGAGCTAAGGAGGAATGCTATCTTATTTTTTCCTTTCAACGGTCTGATTAGCCCTGAAGATCCAGGACTCAAATCAACTCTGTAAAGTTAGAATACCTTCCCTTTCGGGGCAGCAAAAATAAGGATTTTCCGTTCTTGGCAAAGCAGAAATAAAAGATTTTAATAGCCTGTTATCGTGTTCAAAGAGGATAAACAGCTTACTCATAGCCATCCAAACAACCCTCCCTCATCCTGTGCTAAATAAATACCGTTTTCACGTTGTTCAATTGGCCAGTGTTTTAAATAATATCCTTCTCCACTTGCGTTGCGGCCGTTAGCAATATTAAATTTATAACGATGTAAAGGGCATACAATATTTCCAATAGAATCTATATAACCACCCGCAAGTATTCCACCTGCATGCGGGCATTTATAAGCAAAGGCAAAAAGCAATTGATTAAATTTTCCTACACAAATTTTTTTACCATTTACTTCTACTACTGCTATGTTAGTTGGGGCAAATTCAATCTCATCAAGATGATCGGCAATTTTAAACCATTTGTATGTTTTATCAGCCATAAGCCGCTGTAATTATTGAAAACTGATTAAGTATTTATAAGTATTAAATCAATCTAATGCTGCCTTACTATTTTTAACCTTAAAGGAGTTAAAGAACTCTTTGTGCAAATCACGATGGTCTTTCTTTTTGAATTCCTGTTGTTAAAAAGAAGCTTGCCACGAAAGCGCGAAATTATTTTATAAACTGCAGCTATTTTTATATTCTTCCTTGTGTATATACCATTTTATAATAAATTAGTATTGATTAAGTAAAACATTTTTTTCTAAAAGCAATTTATACCGATGTTTATTATAACATTAATCATCTATAATTCATTTCAATTATTTTAATACAGGAACTCTGTACGGTAAGGATATCTAATCTTATAAATTTCTCTAACCTTATTTAAAATGGTTGCGCGTAATTCGTCAATATTTCTTTTTTCAGTAGCTGAAATAAAAACACAGTTGTCTTGCAATTCATTTTCCCAACGCTTCTTCAAATCTTTCAATATCTCAGTTTTTACTTCCTCTTCTAACCAGGGATCAAATGTATTTTTTTCGTATTGGTCCATTTTATTAAAAATGGTAATTACGGGTTTATCGAATGCCTTTATATCTTGTAAGGTTTTATTCACAACTCCAATCTGCTCTTCATATCCTGTGTGAGAAACATCTACTACATGTAATAATATATCAGCCTCTCTTACTTCATCAAGGGTACTTTTAAAACTTTCCACCAGGTGATGGGGTAATTTGCGAATGAATCCTACGGTATCACTTAATAAAAAAGGAGTAGTTTCAAAAACTACTTTGCGGGTTGTTGTATCAAGGGTTGCAAACAATTTATTTTCAGCAAAAGCATCGCTCTTACTTAATAAGGTCATCAATGTTGATTTACCTACGTTGGTATATCCTACTAAAGCTACACGAATAAACTCCCCTCTATCCTTACGTTGTGTAAAAGCCTGTTTGTCGATTTCGGTTAGTCTTTTCCGGAGTAATGTAATTTTGTCACGAACAATACGCCGATCCGTTTCAATTTCACTTTCTCCAGGTCCTCTCGTACCAATACCTCCGCCAAGTCGTTCAAGGTGTTTCCACATGCCTCTTAGTCGGGGTAATATATATTGGTATTGTGCTAGTTCAACCTGTGCTTTTGCCTGGGCAGTTTTAGCCCGGTGAGCAAAAATGTCAAGAATAAGATCAGATCTATCGATTGTTTTTATATCCAGAATTTTTTCGATATTATTAATTTGCGCACCGCTAAGTTCATCATCAAAAATAGCAATGCGTACATTTTTATCGGCTATATAATTCCTGATTTCTTCCAGTTTTCCTTTGCCTAAAAATGTTTTACTATCTGGATGAGGTAGTTTTTGAATAAAACGTTTTATTGCGACGGCCCCTGCTGTTTCTGCTAAAAAAGATAATTCGTCGAGATACTCTTTTACCTGCACTTCTGTTTGATCTTTGTATACCAATCCCACCAATATGGCCTTTTCTTCTTTATTAATAATATTCCTCTTGTCAATCAAAGCATTTGTATTTATCTGCAAAAATAATTAATACTATCTCTATTGCTTATTAAAAAGAAAAAGCGAATGCCTGTACGACATTCGCTTAATTCAATTAGTATATTTTTATAAGCCACTAATCGTAATACCAACCTGTAAGGGGCGAACATCCGGACCTACTCCCTCTTTAATAAAATTATTTATCTGGTAACTGGCATAAACGCTTACAATACCATAACCAACCCTTCCCATTACACTAAGGCGGGTACTGTTAAAATAACGCTTGGATTTTTCTTCCAATACATAGGCGTTTACAGTATTTTCTGTTTTATTTACAAGAGTTTTCCCCCGTGTTCCAGCAGAAATCAAGGTTCCCACTTTTACTCCAATTGCCCCTTTCCAACTATTTAGTGAGTTTAAAGGGTCGCTGCAATAACGCAATTCAATAGGAGCTTCCAAATAAGTAGTGGATAACCTATATTTCTTAAAATGATTTGTATCTGCCACATTGATAAAGCTAAGCCGATCGGCACGGGAACCTGAAATATCAATATAGGTTTTATTAAAATTCTGCATGTTGAACGATAGTCCCGCGCCAACCGCAACACTATATTGAGGTTTGCTTTTGAAGGGGAAATCCATCATAAAATAGAAATTTACACTCAAGGGGGTTCCGGTTGTCTTAACACTATCTGGTTTTTTGGTCCAAAAGCCATAACCAACCTGCACTAGAAAATGGTCCTTTGGTCTATTGGCAAGACTTACCTTGCTCCAATCTTTTTTTGTTTTTTTTAATGAGTCCGTATCCTGTGCCCGGGTTTGGGCGATAACAACAAATGATAAAAACAATAAAATAGCGTTCTTCATAATTCAAAAATGAGGTTCAAAAGTATCTTCAATACGGGTTAATGAAAGGTTAAGGTTAAAAAAAAGCCCATAGCTAAGCAATGGGCAAATTTAATAGTGTGGACCCTGCTGGGATTGAACCAGCGACCCTCTGATTATGAGTCAGATGCTCTAACCATCTGAGCTAAGAGTCCTTCCTCTTTTGAGGAAATATCATCAAATAAAGAACTGTAATCTTAAAAATCCTTCTTCAACACCTCAAACCCAATTTAAACAAGGCTGCAAATGTAAAAAAAAAGAGCAAGTCTGGTAATAATTTCTTTTAAGTAAATTACTTGCAATAACTGCGTAAGCTGCCTTCGGAATAAAAAAACCAATGAAAAATAAGATACTAATAATGACGGCATTTTTTATTTCAATTAGTGGAATAAGTCAAAATAGATCTAATGTAGCCTGCCGGCCCTTAGATATTTCAGATACCTCCCTTCTTGAACTTGTTCAAAAACAAACCTTCCGATACTTTTGGGAATTTGCCCATCCGGTTTCAGGAATGGCAAGAGAACGTAGCAATAAAACAGATGAATACGGTTGGGAAACTACAACTACCGGTGGAACTGGTTTTGGAATAATGGCAACTGTTGTTGCAGTTGAAAGAAAGTGGATTGAAAGAGATACAGCCGCACTTCGCTTAATAAAAATGGTGAGCTTCTTAAGAAAGGCTGATAAGTTTCATGGTGTTTTTCCACATTGGTTAAATGGAGAAACAGGAAAGGTTATTCCATTTAGCCCAAAAGATGATGGGGGTGATTTAGTAGAAACATCTTATCTGTTCCAGGGATTATTAGCTGCCCGGCATTATTTTAATCAAAATAACGCTCAGGAAATTCAATTGCGGCAAAAAATTACCTGGCTTTGGAATGAAGTGGAATGGGATTGGTACACACGGGGAGGTATAAGTGTTTTATATTGGCATTGGAGCCCCAATCACGGATGGGCTATGAATAACGAAATACGTGGATGGAACGAATGCCTGATCACTTATATACTTGCAGCTTCTTCCGACAAATATCCCATTAAACCCGACGTGTATCATCGGGGATGGGCGAACAGCAGTCATTTTAAAAACGAACGGGAATATTATGGCATAAAATTACCACTCGGTTTCGATTATGGAGGGCCGTTATTTTTTGCACATTATTCTTTTTTGGGTATTGATCCCAACGGATTGAAAGATGCATATGCCAATTACTGGGAACAGAATAAAAATCATACACTCATCAACAGGGAACATGTGTTAAGAAATCCAAATAGGTTTAAAGGTTATAGTGCCGATTGTTGGGGTTTAACGGCAAGTGATAATCAACAAGGTTATGCGGCACATTCACCAACAGAAGATCTTGGAGTAATTACACCAACAGCCGCATTATCTTCTTTTCCCTATACCCCGGAATATTCTATGCAGGCACTTAAATACTTCTATTATAAATTGGGAGATAAAATCTGGAGTGAGTATGGATTTGTTGATGCTTTTAATGAATCAAAGAACTGGTATGCTGAAAGTCATTTGGCAATCGACCAGGGTCCTATTATTGTGATGATCGAAAACTATCGCTCCGGCTTATTATGGAAACTTTTTATGAATATTCCGGAAATTCAACAGGGCATGAAAAAATTGGGCTTTCAAAGCCCTTACTTCAAATAAAAGGCTCATGAAAAAAAATAAACAGGCAGCAGGTATTCTGGCCATTACGTTTTTGATAGCAGCGTCCGGTATGGGACAACCGAAAAATAAGATGCAGAAGCACCCGGGATATCCTAATTCCATTGAATCGGTTGGTAGAGTGAATGGATTATCTGATTCAGATTTATTGGAAATTGTACAACGTCAAACCTTTCGTTTCTTTTGGCATGGTGCCCATCCTGTGAGTGGCCTCGCATTAGAAAGAAGTAACACCGTATTAGCAGAACATTATTGGGATTATATTAATGAAGCATGGGATGAACCTAACTTTAGTAAAACAAGTTTTGGACCCGATGCAGGTGCCATTGGCGGAACAGGATTTGGTATAATGAGTACCGTAGTGGCAGTAGAACGTGGTTGGATTGGAAGAGATACTGCCGTACGTCGCCTGATAAAGATTGCCGATTTTTTAATTAATGCGGATTGTTACCACGGCATCTATCCTCATTTTATGAACGGAAGAACAGGTAAAACGATTCGTTTTGATCGACTGGATGATGGAGCTGATATCGTTGAAACTTCTTATTTATTGATGGGATTTCTATGTGCCCGGGAATATTTTAACGGTGATTCGCCAAGAGAAAAATAATTACGGAAGATAATTGATCAAATGTGGGGAGCAGCTAACTGGAACTGGCATACGAATAATCAAAATAAATTATTTTGGCATTGGAGCCCTAATAACGGATTTGATATGAACTTCCCGGTTTGGGGGTATAATGAATGCCTGATCACCTATATTATGGCAGCATCTTCTCCTTATCATTCCATATCGAAAGAAGTATACAATGGAACATGGGTAGGGAGTTTTGGTTTCAAGAATGGAAAAGAATATTACGGCTATAAGTTACCGCTGGGCAATTATGATAAAGACAAGGGAGGCCCTTTATTTTTTGAACAGTATACCTTTCAGGGAATAGATCCCAATGGCCTGGTAGATTCTCTGGGCAACGATTATTTTTTACAGGGTAAAAATCATACACTAATTAATAGAGCCTATTGTATAGAAAATCCTAAAAAATATAAAGGATATAGCGCTGTTTGTTGGGGACTAACAGCCGGCGATAGTTATAAAGGCTATGTGGCACATGGTCCCGAAAATGATTTTGGTGTTATTCAACCAACTGCTGCTATTTCTTCTTTACCGTATACGCCAAAAGAAAGTATGGAAGCATTGCGCTATTTCTATTATGACCTTGGAAATAAAATATGGAGTAAGTATGGTTTTGTAGATGGGTTCAGTATTCATCATAACTGGTATGCAAAGTCGCACCTTGCAATCGACCAGGGACCAATTGTGGTTATGATTGAAAATTACAGAACGGGTCTTTTATGGAAATTGTTTATGCAGATCCCGGATATTCAAAATGGATTGAAAAAATTAGGATTTAAAAGCCCATGGATTAAAAATTAAACATGATGAAAAAAATTATTGTAATAGGGTTTTGCAGTATTACCAGCATTTTTTCTGTAGCTCAAACCAGCGTTGATATCCCGTCAAAAATAAAAGGACTACTGCTGGGAACTTTTATTGGAGATGCATTGGGAGGACCTATAGAATTTCAGGGCCATCCCGAAATTCAGGCAACACCCAATCCACCCAAATTATGGAAACAAGGTGAGTTTATGAATGTAGAAGAAATCAGGAAGGCTGGGGAACGAATCTATTTTAGAGAATATAAATACCTGCGACCAGTACCCGAACCCTATGGCCATTGGGGATATAATTCGGCACCTGGCACCGTAACAGACGATAGCCGGCATAAATTTATTTTGATGCATATGCTTCGAACCGCTACACAAAAAAATCAATGGCCGGTTACTGATAAAGAACTTGCGAAGGCCTATCTTGGTTGGTCGAAGTCTAAAACGATTACCAATCACCCGGGATATGATACTTTATGCCAGCAATGGTTAAACGAATCGTATAAAGCAATCAATTGGTTACTGGGTAGCAGGGAA
Organism: Chitinophagaceae bacterium; assembly: GCA_031378605.1. GTDB lineage: Bacteria > Bacteroidota > Bacteroidia > Chitinophagales > Chitinophagaceae > Endoryza. The sequence goes on from JANNEK010000138.1 coordinate 23,694, forward strand.
ATTGGTAAAGCCTATCCCCTGGAACGATTATGGAACGCACTACCTACCTGTTACGGGCAAATGGCATTAACACCTCTGGCAGCTTTGTATCCTGGTGAACCTATCAAAGCGTATTTGGCTACTTATCAATTGGCATATTTCGATAACGGCTTTGCAAAAGATATGATTGCCGCTTTGAATGCAGCCTTATCGGTTGGTTTAACACTTGATCCAAAAACAATGTCGAATGAACAACTATGGAATAAAGTATTTGACACAATGATAAAAACAGATCCCTATGCATATAGCGAAGTTCCCTGGAGTGAAAGAGCAGTAGCTCGCTGGCTTACCTTAGCAGATAATTTTGTGAAGCAGGCAAACGGATCGCCTGCTGCATTATTCGAGTTACTTGAAAAGGAATTCATGTTTACTACAAAGTGGGAAGCGCAGGTTCCTTTTGTAGTAATTTTTGCTGCAGTAAAAATATGTAATTACGATCCGCTTGCTGCTTTACAATTAAGTATTGAATGGGGATGGGATCACGATTCCTATGCACAATTATTAGGAGCTTTTGTTGGAGCAATTTACGGCCCGGAAATATTTAAAGAGGATTTACGATATACAGTGTCAAAAAGATTAGTGGCTGATTACGACGAAAACATTGACGAATGGGTTAACAGCTTAATAAAAATGCAATCCATTGGAAAGAAAAGAATCTTGGTTAAGTAAAAAATCAGACTGCCTGATTATTCTCTTCAGTACATAATTTCTAACGACTAAATTTTTTTTATTATGAATGAAAAATTATCGAGGCAAAAATTCCTACAAACTACTGCATTGGCTGGAGCTTCCTTATTGGTTTCATCTCTTGAAACCTGGGCGATAACAACAAGTGAAAAGAAATTGAAGGTGGCATTAATTGGATGCGGCAGCGTTAGCAACCGCTACCTCCCGCAGTTATTATCATCTAAAATGATTGAAGTAGTAAGTTTGTGCGATATCAAACACGAGCGTGCCATTGCTCAAAACAAAGAATACAAAGTAAATGCGACAACCTATCCATCGATAGATGCGATGTTAGCTGGTGTTCCTTTTGATATGATGGTTACAACAACAGATATGCAGGTACATGGGGAATTAAATAAAAAAGCCTTACTCGCAGGAAAACATGTTTGGAGTGAAAAGCCAATGGCAAATACCTATGCAGAAGGGAAGGCTTTGCTTGAATTAGCAAAAAGTAAAAAGCTTCGGCTGTGGGGTGCTCCTGCCGTAGTGAATAGTCCACAGTTTGCCTTTATGAGTAAAACAATACAAGAAGGGAAACTCGGTCGTATTGCAAGTGCGCATGGGCAATACGGTCATACCGGCCCCACTTGGTCGGCATTTTTTTATGAGAAAGGAGGTGGAAGTATGCCCGATTTGGGTGTTTATAATATGGCAACACTAACGGGATTGCTTGGCCCCGCAAAATCCGTAATGGCAATGACCAGTATTGTGAATCCCGAACGTACTGTTGATGATAAAGGAAAAATAAAAGTAATAGCCGAAGACAATGCACACATTTTAATGGAACACGATAAAAATGTGATCAGTCATGTAATGTGCGGGTTTAATTATTTTGATCCGCATGGCCATGAAGCAGGAACTCAATCGTTACATTCCATTCAGATATATGGTGATTATGGAAATATGCGATTGATTGGTTACGACTGGGAAACGAATGGGGTTATGCTCGACACTTCCTGGACCGAACCCGCAAAATTAGTATCTACTGATAAGGGTGGCTACGAATGGCAGGAAGGAGCTCGTGTTACCGGTGAAAGTATTATTACAGGCATTGAACCAAGAATAAATGTTGAGCATGCGCTGCATGTATTGGAAATAATAGAAGCAGCGCGAAAATCATCAGCAACCGGAATGAAAGTTAAGTTAACGAGCAAATTCAAATGGCCGATGGTGTAATTATTTTTAACTACAGGTTTTATTATGTTCATGATTGCATAGGAAAATTATTAGGTATGGACAGTGTATTTATTACTCAGTTTCTTGATAGGTATCAATCCGGCTACAGCCTAGAACAACCATTTTATACCGATGAAACAGTTTTTGCTTTTGAATGGAAGCATATCTGGCAAAAAAACTGGTTATATGCTGGTACTACAGCTCAAATACCAAAAAGCGGCGATTATTTTATTTATCAATTGCAAAAAGATGGTATAATAATTATAAGAGGCAATAACGGAGAAATATATGCTCATTATAACACCTGCGCTCATCGTGGCTCAGCCATTTGTCTGCAAGAAAAAGGTAATGCTTCAAAATTAATTTGCCCTTATCATCAATGGGTATATGATAAAGATGGTACATTATTAAATGCACGCATGATGCCGGATGATTTTTATAAAGGGGATTATCATTTACGTTCGGTACATGTACAATTGGTAGAAGGATTGATTTTTATATGCCTTGCAGAAAATGCTCCTGATTTTTCAGGGATCAAAAATAGCCTGGTTCCATTTGTTGTACCCTATAAAATAGATGCTGCAAAGATCGCATACGTTAAACAGTATACGTTACGGGCTAACTGGAAATTGGTAGCTGAAAATTTTAGAGAGTGTTACCATTGCGGTAGCGCCCATCCTGAATATTGTAAAGCTGTGATTGGAGCCAATCTTCGGGAGGATACCGATTTACTTACTGCATCAAAGCAAAAACTTTGGCAACAAAAAGGCCTAGCAACAAAATTGGTAGAAGTAACTGATGGTACCACTACCTATGCTGTTCGTTATCCACTGCGCCCCGGTATTGAAAGTTATAGTGTGGATGGGAAAAATGTTAGTGTACCTATGGGTAATCATAAAGATTATGATGCTGGCGTGGTGGGTCTTGTTAATTATCCAAACTTTTGGATGGATGCAGTAAGTGATTATGTATGGATAATGAAAGTAACACCAATAAGCGCTTCCGCAACAAGTGTAGAGTTCTGCTGGCTGGTTGATGAGAAAGCAGTTGAAGGAAAAGACTACGATACCAAACGACTCACTGAATTTTGGGAGATTACAGGTGCACAAGATGGTGAGTTATGTAAAAATAATTTTCGGGGTATCGAAACGAATGGATACCGGCCTGGCCCCTATGCTCCCGTAGAAGATCAGGTAATAAATTTCGTGAACTGGGTAGTTTCGCAGCTTAAACAAGGAGCTAAATAATTTAATCGGCAGTTGCTTTCTGCGGATTTCGTTTCAGAAATAAAACAAGTACTATTCCAACACCAAGTATAATACCAGCATTCATCAAAAAAATTTCTGCAATTTTCATTCTGCTATTCTGTAAATAACCTGTCCAGTACGTACCGAGAATTGTACCTATTCCATAGTAAGCAACATATAATAATGACTGGCCCGTAGCTAGCCAGTTTTTATCAACTAACTTATTTACATATTCTACGCAAACAACCCAGAACAACGACCAGGAAAACCCATGTAATAATTCTATGGGTAATGCGGCAAATGGATTTTTAACTACGCTATAAAGTAACAATCGTACTATGGTAGCGGTTACTGTAAGAAGTAAGGTTGGTTTTAGTCCGAGACGAAAAATTATTCTTGCAGAAAAATAGAACAGGGGCAATTCGCAAAGTCCTTGAAAAGACAGGCCATAACCTACCAGTGATGCAGAGGCTCCGTTTTCCTTCATATAGGTAGAATAGAAATACCATATGGTGCTGGTACCGGCCGAAATAATAAAAACACATACCAATAATAATAGTAAGGACGGACTTTTGATGACCTGCGCCAGGTTCTTGAATGTACTGCCGTCGATTGCAGACATTGCCTTCTTATCTTCTTTTAAAAAGAAACTGAAAACAAACACCAAAAACATACTAATGAAAGAAACCCAAAAAATCATAGTAATATTATTGGCATCAATTACCTGCCCTGTTATAATAGAAGTAAATGCCCAGCCTGCGGCACCGGCTATCCGCAAAGTGCCATAAGAAAAAACTGGATTTTTTTTAGCAAGCAGCAATGCAAGGCTATCAAGCACGGGTTGAATCGTATTATAAAAGATCGACATTATAATAGTTACAACTATCAGCCATACAAAACCGCCATCATATAAATACCCCAAATAACTAAGCGAAGAAAAAAAAGAAGCAACGAGTATTGTTTTTTTATAACCCCATTTATCAGCCATCAATCCATACAGGGGTTGAACCAGGAACATCATTACCGGGGTAATAATAATAATCAAACTTTTTTCAGTTCCATTTAATCCTTTATTATCGCAATAATCGGCTAATAACGGAAGCCAGGAAGCGGTACAACATAAAACAAGGAAATATAAAATACGCAGTGTGAAAACCTCCGTTATTTTCATTTTATTTTTGATTTATCGAGCAAGGAGCCTGCATCCTCATCTATCAATACATAACTTTCAGGATGTTGTTGTACAATGCTTGCCGGAAAAAGATTGCTGATCGTTTCTTCTACCGCCTTTTTTATTACCATAGATTTTCGTTTGCCATTAGCTAGAAGCAATAATTTTTTTGAATTCATCAGGTGACCGAGTCCAAGTGTGATTCCTTTTTGTAAGGAAACTGGTTCTGAAAAATATTTTTGTCCAACAGAAACAGTGGTTTCATCCAGGTCAATAACATGCGATAATAAATTGAAATCAACACCCGGCTCATTAAAGCCAATATGTCCATTCATACCAATTCCCACAACCATCAAATCAATACCACCTTTTTTTTTAATGAATGCGTCCATATCTGCACATTCCTTTTCCAGGTTATTTGATAGTCCATCAAATAAGTGATACTGTGATGGACGAATACCAAGTGGGTCAAATAGTCTGTTTTGAAAATCACTCTCACAACTGCCTTTTGTTTTGGGAGATAGTCCAACCCATTCATCGAGACCAATAAAAATGAAAGATTCTAAATTAATTTTTTCGGTAGTTGCTTTTTTCACAAACAATTCGCAGGTGAGTTTCGGAGAATCGCCCGAAGCCAGGCAAATAACTGCCGCTGGCTTCTTCTTTAGTAACTCAATCATTTCACTAGCCGCAAATTCGGCAAGAGCATTGTTATCATTAAATACTAGCACTTTCATATTCGTCAGAGGTTGGTAAAAATATCACAATGAAAGTACTATATTATTATGAACAGACACCATCATACTTCTAAAAGAAAATTCGCTAAATCGCAAAGAACTAAACACATTTTACAGTAGATTTAGGCCATCTATAATCAAAAATTAGGAGTTTGATTTTGTAGTCATTTTTCATTCAACTAAAATTTATGAAGAAATTTCTCTTTTCAGTGAGCCCAATTTGGTCTTCTTATGCTTTGGGCATTGTACGAATAATAGTAGGAATTTTATTGGCATGGCATGGCTGGGAAACGTTTGATAGTGAAAAAATGAGAATGTATACCGGCTGGTTTGTAGAAAGAAATTATTCATCGCCGGTCGCATGGGCCTATGCTGGAAAAATTGCTGAATTTATTTCAGGTGTTGGCTTTATTTTAGGATTGTTTACCCGATTGGCATCACTGGCAGCAATAGCTGCTTTTTCGGGAATCATTTTTGTATTAGGCGATAAGGGTAAAGTGTTTGAAGGGGACCAACACCCTTTTTTATTTATACTGATTGCGGTTATTTTTTTATTTGCAGGATCCGGATCATTAAGTTTAGATCAGTTGTTTTTTAAAGCAAAGGGAGAAGTTATTAAATAAGGAACTAATTGTAGTAAGCAATTAGTGCGAGCGCGATTTTGCCAGGAAATAAATGGAAAACATTCAAAAAAGAGAATACAGAAGATTCGCAGATTTGTTTGTTTTACGAATCAGCAGCAAAGAAATAGTCACATGAAAAAAATGGTCTGAGCTTTTAGTAGAATATTAATCTGCGAATCAGCGGCAAATAAATAATGAACGTGAATAAATTAATTTTAGCATTTGGTATAATATTGATCTGCGAATCAGCGGCAATTGCACAGCAAAAAACTTATTGCAACCCAATTAATATCGATTATGGTTACACACCCATTCCAAATTTTAGCGAATGGGGGCGGCACCGCGCAACTGCTGATCCGGTAATTATTAACTACAAAGGCGATTATTATTTATTCAGCACCAATCAATGGGGTTATTGGTGGAGTAACGATCTGTTGAATTGGAATTTTATTCCCAAAAAATTTCTTCGACCCTGGAATGGTGGAGTATATGATGAATTGTGTGCACCTGCTGTTGGAATAATCGGAGATACCATGATTGTGTTTGGATCAACCTATACCAGTAACTTCACTATCTGGATGAGCACCAATCCCAAAGCCAATGATTGGAAGCCATTGGTAGATTCTTTTGAATTGGGTGGATGGGATCCTTCCTTCTTTACTGATGATGATGGCAAATTATATATGTATAATGGAAGTAGTAATCGGTTTCCGATGTACGGTATTGAATTAAACAGAAAAACATTTAAACCAATCGGAACAAGAAAAGAAATGTATTTGTTAGAACCCTGGCGATACGGATGGCAGCGATTTGGCGAGCATATGGATAATACCTTCCTGGATCCTTTTATTGAAGGTTCACATATGACTAAATATAAAGGCAAATACTATTTACAGTACGGGGCACCGGGTACAGAGTTTAGCGGTTATGCCGACGGGTTATTATTGGGGGACAATCCACTTGGTCCTTTTACCCCTGCATCCGACCCATTAAGTATTAAATTAGGTGGTTATGTTCGGGGGGCAGGACATGGCGCAACCTTTCAGGATAACTTTAATAATTATTGGCACGTATCTACCGTTGTTGTTTCTGTAAAGAACACCTTTGAGAGAAGATTAGGAATATGGCCGGCAGGTTTTGACGGTGACGGGGTGATGTATTGCAATACAGCTTTTGGCGATTACCCGCATTGCCTCCCCAACCCCTCCAAAAGAGGGGCTTTGGAGTCTTCAGATGCAAAGAAAAGTTCCTTGTTAACGGAGCCTTCCCAATCCCCCCCTTTGGAGGGTAGGGGGGCCGGGGCTTTCACCGGCTGGATGTTGCTAAATTATAATAAACCAGTACAGGTTTCGTCTACCCTGGGTGGTTATCATGCTAATAATGCAGTGGATGAACTTATGAAAACGTATTGGAGTGCTGCAACCGGTAACAAAGGTGAATGGATTCAAACCGATTTAGGAAACGAAGCAACAGTTCGAGCTGTTCAAATCAATTATGCTGACCAGGATGTAGCAAGCGATCGGCTTGGAAAAAGAACGGATCAGTATCATCAATACAAGTTATATTATTCGATGGATGGTAAAAGATGGATCACTCTTGTAGATAAAAGCAATAACAAAACCGATATACCGCACGAGTATGTAGAATTAGAAAAACCTGTTCTGGCACGATATATTAAAATGGAAAATATTCATATGCCTACGGGTAAGTTTGCATTAAGCGGGTTTCGTGTATTTGGAAATGGAAATGGTTCTAAACCAGATTTCGTAAAACAATTCTTTGTGTTGCGTACTGAGAAGGATAAGCGAAGTGCCTTTATTAAATGGAGCCCGGTAGATAATGCATATGCTTATAATATTTATTATGGAACGCATCCCGATAAACTCTATACTTGTATTATGGTTCATCAGAATAATGAATACTGGTTAAAAACAATGGATTCGCAAAAAACATATTATTTCTGTATAGAATCAATAAATGAAAATGGAGTTTCAGAAAAAACGAAAATTATAAAAGTAGAATAAGAATATACGATGAAGAAAGTAAAAATTATAATCCTTCTCTTGATTATTGCAGTCGCTTCCCACGCACAGCAACCTCCTTTCTGGAATGATATTCAGGCTTTCAAAAAACAGGATAGTATAAAAATGCCGCTGGCTAACCAGGTTCTGTTTATTGGAAGTTCTTCGTTTACAATCTGGACTGACATACAAAGTTATTTTCCTGCTATTCATATTATCAATCGAGGTTTTGGCGGATCTTCTATTTCAGATTTGCTGATGTATAAAGAGGATGTAATTTTTAAATATCGTCCAAAACAAATAGTTATTTATTGTGGAGAAAATGATTTTGCTGCAAACGATACCGCTTCTGCAGAAACAGTCGTTTCAAAATTTAAATTGTTATTTACATTAATTCGTAACTGGAATAAGAAAATTCCCGTAGCTTTTGTATCGTTGAAACCTAGTCCGGCCCGACAGCACCTGATGTCAAAATTTGTGGCTGCTAACAAGCAGATTGAAACTTTCTTAAAGCAATACCGCCAAGCGGTTTTTATTGATGTTTATTATAAAATGCTTGATAAGGATGGTTCTCCAAGGAAAGATATCTTTGGTCCCGATAATTTACATATGAATGCAAAAGGTTATGCTATCTGGCAAAAAACGATTGCCCCCTATTTAGTAAAAAATTAAAATTGTAAAATGAAAAAAGTATTATTGGCAGTAGCAATATTGATTTCAATCCGTGTCATCGCGCAAAAAACGCAGGATCTTAAAATGAATACGTTCATCAGTACGTTGATGAAAAAAATGACGATCGATGAAAAAATTGGTCAATTAAATCTGGTAACTCCTGGCGGTGCAGTTACAGGATCGGTAGTAAGTAAAGATGTAGAATCAAAGATTCGTAATGGCCAAGTGGGCGGATTATTTGGCATTACCGGGCCGGAAAAAATTAAACAAGCGCAAGAGCTGGCCGTAAATAATTCAAGATTAAAAATTCCATTACTGTTTGGCCTTGATATTATTCATGGCCATAAAACAATTTTCCCGATTCCGTTAGGATTGTCGTGCAGTTGGGATATGGAATTGATTGAACGATCGGCACGTATTGCTGCTGTTGAAGGTACTGCAGATGGATTAAACTGGACCTTTTCGCCAATGGTTGATATAGCCCGGGATCCCCGGTGGGGAAGAGTTTCGGAAGGTTCGGGAGAAGATCCCTATCTCGGTTCTCAAATTGCTAAGGCGATGGTTAAGGGATACCAGGGGAATGATCTTTCTAAAGATAATACAATGCTTGCGTGTGTAAAACATTTTGCTTTATATGGAGCATCTGAGGGTGGCCGTGATTATAATACGGTTGATATGAGTAAGGTGAGAATGTATAATGAATACCTCCCTCCCTATAAAGCGGCTATTGATGCGGGTGTGGCTACCGTAATGAGTTCTTTCAATGTAATCGATGGTATTCCTGCAACTGGAAATAGATGGTTATTAAATGAGTTGTTAAGAAATCAATGGGGTTTTAATGGAATGGTGGTATCTGATTATACATCCGTAAATGAAATGTCGAACCATGGATTGGGTGATTTACAAAAAGTGTCTTCGCTATCTCTAAATGCAGGATTGGATATGGATATGGTTGGCGAAGGGTTTTTATCTACTCTTAAAAAATCATTAACTGAAGGAAAAGTTACTCAAAAGCAACTTGACGATGCCTGCAGGCGGGTTTTAGAAGCAAAATATAAACTTGGTTTATTTGAAGATCCATTCCGGTATTGCAATGAAGAACGTGCTAAAACAGAGATACTTTCTATTAATCATCGAAATGCCGGAAGAGAAATTGCTGTAAAAAGTTTTGTACTGCTTAAAAATAATAATCAATTACTTCCTTTGAAAAAATCAGGTACAATTGCGTTAATTGGACCGTTAGCAGATAGCAAAAGAAATATGCTTGGTACCTGGAGTGTATCGGGCGATTGGCAAAAATCTATTTCAGTAATAGAAGGAGTTAAATCTCTTGTTGGAAATGGTGCAACTATTGTTTATGCAAAAGGTGCGAATCTTTCAGACGATACCGTTTTCGCAAAAAAAGTAAATGTTTTTGGAACGGAAATTGAAATTGATAAACGTTCTCCAGATGAAATGATTAAAGAAGCTGTTGAAGCATCAAATAAATCGGATGTAATAGTTGCTGTAGTAGGCGAGGCTGCTGATATGACCGGGGAAGCATCCAGTATGGCAGATATTGGTTTACCCGAAAGCCAAAAATTATTATTGAAAGCATTAGCCAAAACAGGAAAGCCCATTGTAATGGTTTTATTTAATGGAAGACCAATGACATTGAAATGGGAGAATGAGAATATGACTGCGATACTCGATGTATGGTTTGGAGGAACCGAATCAGGGAATGCAATAGCAGATGTGTTATTTGGTAATTACAACCCATCCGGTAAATTGTCTATGTCGTTTCCTATTCATGTTGGTCAAATTCCTGTTTACCATAGTCAGTTAAATACCGGTCGTCCATACAATGGAGAAGAATTTTCAAAATTCAAATCGAATTACCTCGATATACCTAATCAGCCTTTGTATCCATTTGGTTTTGGATTAAGCTATTCAAATTTTGCATATGGCGATGTAAAACTAAGTAATGATGTATTAAAGACGGGTCAATATATAAATGCATCCGTCACTATAACGAATACGAGTACACTGGAAGGTGTTGAAACTGTGCAACTTTATATAAGGGATATGGTGGGCAGTATATCCAGGCCGATGAAGGAATTGAAAGGATTTCAAAAGATAGTATTGAAAGCTGGGGAATCCAGAACGGTGGAGTTTAAAATAACCACTAACGATTTAAAGTTTTATGATAGTAAATTAAATTATGTGGCAGAGCCAGGAAACTTTAAACTCTTTATTGGAGGCAATTCCAGAGATGTGAAAGAAGCCAGTTTTAAATTTAATTAATAACACTCATACTCTTTATGATTTAGTTGAAAGATTATGGTTAAAGCAAAAAATATCATTTTTGACCTTGGAGGAGTTTTGCTCAATTTAGATTTTCAGCGAACAACAAAAGCATTCAGTGAGATCGGACTGAATGCGATCGAAGATTTATTTCGGCTAGGCCATGCCGGTTCCTTTTTTAAAGATCATGAGAGAGGTGCTATTACCGATGAAGAATTTATCGCAGCTATTGAAAATCTTCCGGGGAATAAAGGAACTATTGCTCAGATTAAAGCAGCCTGGAATGCATTGTTACTCGATTTCCCAAAAGAAAGAGTGGTTTGGTTGGGCCAGTTAAAACATAAATACCGACTTTTTTTATTTAGCAATACCAATGCAATTCATTTGGCCAGCTTTCAGCAATCTTTTAAAAATGTTCACGGATTTCAAATGGATGAATTATTTGAGCGAACCTATTATTCGCATCTGGCAAAAATCCGAAAACCAGAACCAGCCGCTTATGAATTGGTATTGAAGGAAAATAAGCTAAAAGCAGCGGAAACCCTATTTATAGATGACGCATTAATTAATGTAGAAGCAGCACAATCAATAAAAATTCAGGGAATTCATTTGCAACCAGGCGTTGATGTAAGCTCATTGGAATTGTAGCCAATAAAAACATTTACTTCTCTTTAGTTTTTGCATTCATTAGCGAGGGAGTATAAAGATGATTTTTTATTTTGTATCCTTTTTTTGAATGCTACTTAACCTCTTCAAAGTCAATATAGTCTTTTGAATTAGTATTCGACGTTGGTGTTTTTTTAAAAGAAGGAGGGCGTTCCGGTATAGGAGGTTGCTGCTGCATTTGATTGTGAAAATCACTAACCTTAGTTTTTATTTGCTTAGTGGCACGGGCAACCGGAATGATGAATTCAAATACGAATTTGTAAAGAAAGTAGACCAATAGTGCCCACAATATATACTTAACTATCATGCTATAAAGGTAACAATTAAGGAATATTGTAACTGTTAATACATTCGAAAAGAGGATGAATGGCCAATTTTTTATTTAACCAGTGTAAATAAAGGCGAATCGAGACCTTAATTGAGACAGTGGGTTTGATATAGAGGGGATCTACTCAGTCAAAATCCGCAGAATTTTTAGAATTGGTTTTGGAAGTATAGTACTATTTGCCTTACATTTGCCATAGATAAAGATGATGTAGAAGGGAACGGAATCGTTCCCTTCTTTATTTCCCGGATATGAACACTGAAAAACTGATAAACACTATTGAAAAAATGCTGATGGATTTGCTAACGGAGCAGCCATCGTATTTTTTAGTGGAAATCAAAATCAAACCCACTAATAATATAAAAGTATTTTTAGATGGTGATCAGGGAATAACGATTGAAAAATGTATCGCTTTTAATAGAGCTCTTTACAATCAGCTAGAAGAAGCACAGCTTTTTCCGGATGGCGATTTTTCACTGGAGGTTTCATCGCCGGGGTTAGATGAACCGTTGAAATTATACCGCCAATATCTAAAAAATACAGGTAGGCCGGTTGAGGTATTAATGAATGATGGTCAGAAAGTGGAAGGGAGATTATTAGAAGTAAATGAATCGGCACTGGTAATTGAAGAAACAAAGGGGAAAAATTCGGGAGGCAAACCCTCGGGTAAGAAGAAGGAAGTATTGCAGCATATTTTGTTATTTGAACAGGTAAAATCAACTAAACTTCAAATAGTATTTTAAATTCCGGTTTACCGGTTCTTAAACTGTAGATTATGGCAAGTATTAATCTTATAGAAGCTTTTGCGGAATTCAAGGATGCCGAAAATATTGACAGGCCCACGATGATGAAAGTGGTGGAAGATGTTTTTAAAACCCTTCTCCGTAAAAAATATGGTGCAGATGATAATTTTGATGTAATTGTAAATGCAGAAAAAGGCGATTTGGAAATCATTCGAAGAAGGATGATTGTAGAAGATGGTGCGGTCATCGATCCTCTTGCAGAAATTGCCTATAGTGACGCTGTTAAAATTGAACCAGACTTTGAAGTTGGAGAGGAACTTTATGAAGAAGTAAATATTCTTGATTTCGGCCGACGGGCTATCCTGGCTGCCAAACAAACACTTGCCAGTCGCATTAGTGATCTTAAAAAGAATGTGCTTGTAAAAAAATATGGCGAGCGTGTCGGAGATATTATAAGTGCTGAAGTATACCAGGTTTGGAAAAAAGAAATACTCATGCTCGATGAAGAAGGAAATGAACTTATTCTTCCAAAATCTGAGCAAATACCCCAAGACTATTTTAAGAAAGGCGAGAATACACGCTCGGTTGTAAAAAAAGTAGAATTAAAAAATAACTCACCGGTAATTATACTTTCACGTACATCTCCCTCTTTCCTTGCTAAATTGCTTGAAATTGAAGTGCCGGAAATTTTCGACGGACTGATTGTAATTAAAAAAATTGTCCGTGAACCCGGTGAGCGGGCAAAAGTTGCCGTAGAATCTTTTGACGATCGAATTGATCCGGTTGGAGCCTGCGTTGGAATGAAGGGTAGCCGTATTCATGGAATCGTTCGGGAATTAAAGAATGAAAATATAGACGTAATAAATTGGACCAGTAATATCCAGTTACTTATTCAACGTTCGCTTACACCAGCACGTATTACCAGTATGGAGCTTGATAATGACACAAAGCATGCAAACGTATACTTGAAACCTGATCAGGTATCTTTGGCTATTGGTAAAAAAGGCGTGAATATTAAATTAGCTCAGGAATTAACCGGTTACAGTATAGATGTTTTCCGCGACACCGAAGGAGAACCGCAGGAATACGATATTGATCTCGAAGAGTTCAGCGATGAAATTGAAACCTGGATTATTGAGGAATTTAAACGTATTGGTTGCGACACGGGTCGCAGTGTATTGAATCTAACAGCAGAAGAACTGGAAAGAAGAACTGACCTTGAGAAAGAGACCATCGACGATGTTAGAAAAATATTGAAAGAAGAATTTGAAAAAGAATGATACCAATAGACCCTAAAGCCTGAATCGTGTGTAGTTACTGCGATTCAGGAGGATCTACCAGGTATCTGATATAAAACAGATAATATAAAAAACCTGAATGGCAGAATTAAAATTACCAAGACTGTTAGGCGCGGCCAAAGAATTTAATGTTGGTCAGGATACCATTATTGATTTCCTGATAGCTAAAGGATTTCCTAAAGATGATCTTAAACCAACTTCGAAGATTACAGAAGAAATGTATCGTTCGTTACAGCAGGAGTTTGCGGGCGATAAAGTCGCTAAATTAAAAAGTGACCAAATCGATCTTCCTAAGGGAAGCGTAGAAGCCAAAAAGAAAAAGGAAGATGAAACAGTTGTTTTTAAAAAAGAAACTAAGAAGGAAGTAGAAATAGAAAAGCCAGTTGTGATCGCACCGGTGGTGGATCAAAAACCAGTAGCCGAGGAAAAGAAACCAGAGGAGCCTGAGATTGTAAAGATAGATGCTCCGGAAATTAAAGGACCTAAAGTGGTTGATAAGATAGATCTCTCAACGATCGATTCTTCTACACGACCGAAGAAAATCGTTAAAAAGAAAGCAGAGCAACCTACTGCTGAAAAGCCGAAAACAACAAGCGGCGAAAAACCTAAATCTAAAAAGAAAAAAGCAGAGGAGATTATTTTAGAAGTTGAATTACCCAAAGAAGAAGACGCTTCCGTTAACGAAACAGAATCGATTGAAGATCTGCCCGCAGTTATTGAAAATATTAAAGCAGATAAATTAGAAGGACCAAGAATTGTAGGTAAGATTGAATTGCCCGTAGATAGTGATACTCGTCCAAAACATTCAGACGAGAAAAGAAAACGGAAACGAATTCCTATTGAGAAAAAAGATTTTAAACAATCTCCTGGTGAATTATTCAAAAGAAAAGATGGTGATCAGGGCCCGAGACAAGGTTCAGGAGGTGGTGGACAACAGCAAGGAGGTGTAACCAGGAGACCCGGGCCACCAGTAAAAGCCGGGCAGGGAGGCACGGGTAGCAATACACGAACCGGATCTGCACCTGGAAGAGATCGAAGCAGGGAAGTTAAAGAAATTGACGAAAAAGAAATTCAAAATAAAATTCGTGAAACACAAGCTAAATTAGCAGGTGCAGGTGGACGTGGGAAAAGTTTAAAAGCAAAATACCGTCGCGAAAAAAGACAGGGAGTGGCTGATCTGTCGGGCGGCGAAGAACAACAGGATAACAAACTGCAGCTTACGGAATTTATTAGCGTAAGTGAATTAGCAAACCTAATGGACGTAAGTTTTGCTGAAGTAATCAGTAAATGTATGAGCCTGGGTTTGATGGTATCAATCAACCAGCGTCTTGATGCCGAAGTAATTGAGTTAGTGGCCAGTGAATTTGGTTTTGATGTTGAGTTTATAGATATGGAGAAGCAGATGGAAATGGAGGAGGAAGAAGAAGAAGATATTGCAGAGAATCTACATCACAGGGCGCCTATTGTTACGATCATGGGTCACGTAGACCACGGAAAAACTTCCCTGCTTGATTATATAAGAAATGCAAACGTTGTAGGAGGTGAGGCCGGAGGTATTACCCAGCACATTGGCGCCTATGAAGTAACACTGGCTAATGGCAAACATATTGCATTTTTAGATACACCTGGTCACGAAGCATTTACAGCTATGCGTGCACGTGGTGCTAAAGTTACAGATATTGCTGTTATTGTTATTGCGGCAGATGATGCAGTGATGCCTCAAACAAAAGAAGCTATCAGTCACGCACAGGCTGCAGGCGTTCCAATGATTTTTGCAATTAATAAAATGGATAAAGATGGGGCTAATCCTCAAAAAATTTATGAGCAGTTATCTCAAATGAATTTATTGGTAGAAGAGTGGGGAGGTAAATATCAAAGCCAGGAATTAAGTGCAAAAAAAGGATTGAATGTAGATGCATTACTCGAAAAAATATTATTGGAAGCAGAAATATTGGATCTAAAAGCCAATCCAGATCGGGAGGCAGCAGGAACTATTATTGAAGCAACACTTGATAAAGGCCGCGGTTATGTAGCTACGGTATTGGTTCAAAATGGAACCTTAAAACAAGGAGATATTGTAGTATCCGGTCAGCATTTTGGAAGAGTAAAGGCAATGTTTAATGAACGCAATAAGCGGAAAGAAGAAGCACCTCCCTCTACTCCGGTACTTTTATTAGGATTGAATGGAGCTCCGCAGGCTGGTGAAAAATTCAAAGTGTATGAAGATGAAGCCGAAGCAAAAGATGTAGCCAATCGTCGCGCACAAATTCTCCGCGAGCAGGGAATCCGTACTAAGAAACATATTACACTTGATGAAATTGGAAGACGACTCGCATTGGGCAATTTTAAACAGTTAAACCTTATCATAAAAGGTGATGTGGATGGATCTGTGGAAGCATTAAGCGATTCTTTACAGAAATTATCTACACCAGAAATTGCTGTAAGTGTGGTTCTAAAAGCAGTTGGAGCAATTACCGAAAGTGATGTATTATTGGCTACAGCTTCGGATGCTATTATGGTAGGTTTCAACGTAAGGCCCTCTGCACAAGCTGCAAGGCTCGCAGAAAACGAAGGAGTTGAAATAAAACTCTATTCAATTATCTATAATGCTATTGAAGAAATCAAAAGCGCTATGGAGGGAATGTTGGAGCCAACTATTCAGGAAAAAATTGTTGCTAACGTAGAAGTAAGGAATGTATTTAAGTTCGACAAAGCAACGGTAGCAGGTTGTTTTGTATTGGATGGAAAAATTGCGAGGAACTCCAAAATTCGTATCATTCGGGATGGTATAGTTGAATATCCAAAAGGGGAAGGGCAAAGCTCTGAATTAGCGTCATTAAAGCGATTTAAAGATGATGCGAAAGAGGTTGTTTCCGGAATGGAATGCGGATTGACTATCAAAAATTTCAATGACGTACGAGTGGGTGATATTGTAGAAGCTTTTGAAGTAGAAGAATTAAAAAGAACATTATAAAAAACCTGCAATTGCCAAATCCTGGAGGACTATTCCTTTAGGATTTGTCTTTTCAAGAACTGGGTCGAAACTTTTGTTAAATAAACAGTAAGAATACTCAGCTACCAGTTTAGAAAAGTATTTTTGATTGCATCATTATTAATAGTATGAGAAAAGCGCTTACCATTGTCGCCAGTTTATTTCTTTCCTTTTCTGGACTTGCACAACCACAAAAGGTAGTTGCCGATAAAATAGTTGGTATTGTTGGAGATAAAATTATACTGCGTTCAGATGTATACAATGAAATACAGGATAAACAGCGAAGAAATGAACCGGTACCTGAAAATGCGCCTTGTTCTATCATGGATCAGATTCTCATTATTAAGGCGCTTACCTTGCAGGCTGAAAAGGATTCGATCATTGTAACTGAAGAAGAAATAGAAGCAGAGCTTGATAATAGAATTCGTTATTATGTGCAGAATTACGGATCCAAAGAAGCGTTGGAAGAAATTGCCGGAAAAACGGTGTACCAGATAAAAGAAGATTTTCGTCAGTCAATTAAAGAAACAAAATTGGCAAAGCGGATGCAGGAAAAGGTGGTAGACAATGTAAAAATTACTCCGCAGGAAGCTAAAATTTATTGGGATAAAATACCAAAAGACAGTTTACCTTTTTATGAATCTGAGGTAGAAATCGGAGAAATTGTAATCTATCCAAAAGCTAGCCGCGATTTTGAAAAACTCTCCATTGATGAATTAAAGGATTATAAAATTCAGGTTGAAAACAAATCATCAAAGATAGAAACACTGGCAAGTTTATATTCTGATGATCCCGCAGTTAAGCAAAACGGGGGTCAGTACACGTTAAATCGTAATGAAAAATCCTGGGATCCTGCATTTATCAATAATGCCTTTCGTTTAAAAGAGGGACAGGTATCTCCGGTATTCAAATCAAAATTTGGTTGGCATGTTATTCAAATGGTCAGCAGGGCAGGTGATGATGCCGTTGTTCGACATATATTACGAATACCCAAAGTAACAGAAGTAGAGGCCAACGAGGCAATCGCTAAATTAGATTCTGTACGTGCCAAACTAATTGCCGGAACCATCAAATTTGGAGAAGCTGCTATAAAATATGGCGAGGATGAAAACCAGAAATTTACAGGTGGAATGAAACAGGCAGCTAATGGCACCTATCTTACCATTGATCAATTAGATAAAGATATTGTACTAATGCTTGCTAAAATGAAAGTAGGCGAGTATTCATCACCGGTAGTTTTTTCTGACGAAAGAGAGAAAAAAGGAGTACGTATAATTTTCCTTAAATCCCGTTCAGCACCTCACAGAGAGAATATGAAAGATGATTACAACAGGATTTCTTCGAGGGCACTTGAAGTAAAAAAAATGCAGGTATTGGAAAAATGGTTTGCCACTAAGCTTCCAAATTATTACATCATGCTTGATGAAGAGTTCAAAGGCTGCAGCAATCTTGGCAACTGGTGGCAGTATGCAGCAAAGGTTACTCAATAAGTGCAAACACCTATTTTACTAAAATCTACGGTTTATATTTAAGGTTTTATCGGCTATTTCTTTAGCTTACATAAGTATTTACGTTTAACTGACCCCATTTTTTTTTAGTAAAGAATTAAAATGGGCGATGGCTTGAGAAAACCAAATGGAAAAAACCGAACACCAATCCAGTCCTTCAGGCGGCTTTATATTAACCCCATCAAGGCCCCTTTCTGATGCTAAAGGATCAAACCTTAAGCCATCACTTACTCCGGCTATTAACCCTCCCATAAGTAGAAAAGAAAAAGCCACGCTCGATCGGTTTTATAAAAATATCCCGATTGCCCTTGTAATTTATAATTTTAAAACGGAAGAAGTTTTGTATGTGAATGCTTCTTTTTTAAATTTATATGGTTATACAAATGCTGAGTATAGTTCACTTCGTATTTCGAATCTCTTTGAGTTTCCTGAAGACCAAATAATTAAAAAACTTCAAAAAGCGGGGCGTTCCATTGATACAACTCACGTAACAAAGAATGGAATAACCTTGTTTGTGAATTTGCAGGGAGGATTCATAAAAACAGCATCTAATAAGTTTGGGTGTATTTATATAAAAGAAAATGCAGTTAAGCCAAAAGAAGGAAAGGATAAAAAATTTATTGAAGCGCCTCTGGAATTAAGTGAGGTCATCGGGAAAGTAACCGAAATTATTTTTAAACTGGATGAAAAGGGCAATTTACTTTTTGTATCTCCCGCATTTCAACGTTCACTTGGCTATACTGAAAATGAAGTAATTGGTAAACCATATAATTCATTTATTCATCCAACTGACCTTCCATTCGTTATTGATTTAATAGATTCAAAAAATAAAACCAATAACCCCTTAACGGATATTGTTTTTCGAGGCTTACACAAAGATGGATCTTATGTATGGTTAAGTACCTCGGTATCCTTTATTTTTAATGAAGAAGGTGCAATTAAATATAGTATTGGTCTTTCTCAAAATATTACCAGGCTTCATACGATCGTTGAAAAGTTGGAAGCTACGGAGCAACGGTACGCCTCATTTTTAGAGCATTCTTCCGAAGCGATTTGGCGAATTGAAATACCAGGCGGTATATCAGTCGATGCTGAATTTGAAGTAATACTTGGGTATTGCGCAGAGCATGGATACCTCGCAGAATGTAACCTGGCCTATGCAAAAATGTATGGTTATTCAAGCCCCGAAGAAATGGAAGGCTTTCTTCTTTCACAACTTATGCCGGTAGATGATCCGGGAAACCTTACCTATTTTATAAGTTTTATTGAGGCAGGATTTAAACTAACGGATGGCGAATCTGTTGAACATGACAAAGACGGAAGTAAAAAATATATACTCAATAATCTTATAGGCATTATTGAAAACGGTAAACTTATAAGAATTTGGGGAACGCAGCGGGATATTACCCAACATCGTCTATCACAGGAATTACTCAAAGAGAGTGAAGAACGATATAGAGTATTTATTCAACAAAGTACAGAAGCAATATGGCGCGGAGAATTAACCGAGCCGATAAACATTACTGATCCTGCTGAAATCCAAATCAATCAATTTTATAAAAATGCTTACCTCGCAGAATGTAACGATCAAATGGCCAGGTTGTATGGATTCGAAAAAGCGAAAGATTTGTACGGATCAAGATTTGGGAATTTTGTAGATATTTCTGCTGAATTTACAAAACATATAGCCAGTGAATTTATTAATAATGGCTACCGGCTTTTCCGTGGGCCATCTTCACAAGTTGATCGAAACGGAAACATAAAATACTATCTCAATAACCTTGTAGGAATTATTGAAAATGAAAAGGTGGTAAGGGTATGGGGCTCACAAACAGATATAACCGAACAACGAAAGGCAGAAAAAGCTCTAAAAGCCAGTGAAGAAAGATATAGGGTATTTATCCAGCAAAGTGCTGAAGGAATCTGGAGGATGGAAGGCCCACCCCTTGAAATAGATCTTCAAACGGACGAGGAAATAATCGATTATCTATGCCAACACCTTGTGCTTACAGAATGCAATGATGCTTTCGCAAAAATAAATGGGTATCAAAAATCAGAAAAAATTATTGGTTCCCCACTGCTAAGACTTTTACCAGGAGAGGCAAATCAAACTACTAAATATCTTAAATCATTTATTCAGGGAGGGTATAGATTAGAAAATCTACTTGTTGATTTACCAACTGAGAATGGCGGTATTATAAATACCAATGTAAGTATTATCGGAATCGTGGAAAAAGGCAAACTTGCCAGGATCTGGGGAACCCAACGGGATATTACAGAATTGAAAACCGCCGAGAAAGAAATTATTAAGAAAGAAGAACAATACAGAACCTTAGCCGAAAATGTGCCCGTAATGATTTACCGAATGGGAAAAGACTTTCGGTTCACTTATATTAACAAAGCGGTAAAAGAATCTTTTGTTTCTCCTCACGATACATTTATTGGAAAAACACCTCAGGATTTGGGCCTGGATAATGATAAATGGAAAACGCTTCGCGAAAAAGGCGATCGGGTTTTTAGTACAGGGATTGCCGATAGTTTTACCTTTAAGGTTCCCTCACTAACCAATTCTGCTAAGGAATATAATCTTCTAATTAACCTAACCCCGGAAAGAGATGAAACCGGGCAGGTGTGTTCTATAATTGCCATAGCTAATGACATCACGCCAATTATTAAAGTACAAGAGGAGCTTATCTATAAAGATAAACTATTATCAGTAACCGCAGAGAGTGCTTACAGATTATTGAAAGAGGAAAATTACAATACAATTATCCCGGTGATTATTAAAGATATTGGTACGGTAACTTTTGCAGACCGTGTCTATGTTTTTGAAAATTATAAAGATGAGAAAGGCAGGTTAAACACAAAACAACTATTTGAGTGGTACGCAGAAGGAAATGATCCACCAAAGAATTTTCCAGAAGATAAAAGTATTCCATTTAGAATTCTTTTGGAAGAGAATAACCATCTTAAGGAAGGTGCTAGTTTGTTTACGCAAAAAAATGCAATAACAAGTGAGATTGAAAAGCTATTGGTTCAAATGGGGGTTAGTTCAATTTTGATTGTTCCAATAATTGTAGAAACTAAGTTTTGGGGATACGTAGGATTGGATGATTTTCATAATAAAAGGCAGCGAACGGAAGTTGACAAAGGGATATTAGTAGCATTTGCGTCTTCCCTGGGTAGTGCTATTGGAAGAAAAAAAGCACAGGATGCTATCTTCGAAAGCGAAGCGCGCTTTAGGCAAATGGCAGACACCGCACCAGTTATGATTTGGGTTTCTGATGAAGTGGATAACACTATTTATGTCAATAAAAGCTGGCTGGAATTTACCGGGGTTTCAATTGAAGAAATTAACAACAACAACTGGTCATCACTGGTATATCCGGACGATATTAATGTTGCTATTTACGAGTATCAGGAAAAGTGGAAACAACGATTACCCGTACTACTTGAATACCGGCTAATGTCAGCCGCAGGCGAATATCGTTGGGTAATAGATCAGGCAATTCCAAGGTTCCTTGCTGATGGACGATTCCTGGGATACATTGGATCTTTAATTGATATTCACGATCGTAAGCTTTCGGAAGAAAAAATAAGTTTTCAGGCTCTCGTAATGCGGGAATTAACAGAAGCAATTATATCCACCGATCTTGATTCTAATGTAATTACCTGGAATAATGGAGCTGAAAAAATATATGGTATCGAGTCGGCCCAAATAATTGGCAAGCCTTTTAGCGAATTTGTTATTCATAATTATATTAATGAAACTCACCAGGAAGCATTTAACCATTTATTTGCAAACGATTATTGGGTTGGTGAAGTATATTATAATCGAAAAGATGGCAGAAGGATATATTTAAATAAGACAATATCTTTTATCACCAATATTAAAAAGGAGCGTATTGGAATTGTATATGTTTACAGAGATATTACTGACAAGCGAAAATCGGAAGAAGCGCTGCGAATTAGTGAGGAACGCCATCGTTCTGTAGTTCATGCGCTGGCGGAAGGGATATTGCTTATGGACAGAATGGGTAGAGCGGTTACTGCTAACCGTAGTGCTGAAAATATATTGGGCTTATCTACCAAAGAAATTATTGGAAAAACCAACTACAATTGCCATTGGAGTACGATTCATGAAGATGGATCTCCCTTTCCGGTAGAAAAGCATCCTTCAATGGTTACGCTTCAAACGGGACAGTCACTGCAGAATATTGTAATGGGTATTGATAAGCCGGATGGGTCATTAACCTGGATAACTATTAATACAGAACCGTTGTATTATTCGGACCAGCGTTTTTCGCCGGATGCAGTAGTTGCGTCTTTTACAGATATTACGCAGAAGAAGATGGCGCAATTGGAATTGCAACGGAACGAACAGCAATTACATGAGTACTCTGACAGGATAAATAATATACTCGATAGCATAACCGATGGGTTTATTGCTGTAGACAATCAATTGAATGTATTTTTATGGAACAGGGTTTTTGAAACCTATTCAGGAAAAAGATCTATTGACGTAATTGGGCGAAAAATAACTCAGGTATTGCCCGACCTCGATGAATCCTTGTATGATCAGTTTTTATTTGCCTTGAAGGAAAATAAAACGGTGGTTCATGAATATCACAAAAAAATACAAAATGAGTGGTTTGAAACAACCATTTTTCCATCTGCACAGGGCTTATTTATTTATTTCAGAAATATTACTAAAAGAAAAAGCCACGAAGCATTGCTTGCATTGGAAAAGGAAGTACTCGAACTAAATGCCAAAACTCAGGCAACTCTTAAAAGCACCACTGATTTTTTATTGAGTGGAATTGAAAATATGTTTACGGATATTCTTTGTTCAGTTGTTGGCCTCAAGGAAGATGAAAAAACACTTGAGACAATTTCCGCGCCTTCCCTTCCGGTAAATTATTGTAAAGAAGTAGATCAATTAGAGGTCGGCCCTAATACGGGAAGCTGCGGAACAGCCATGTATTTAAAGAAAAATGTTATTGTAGAAAATATCGCTACAAGTAGTGTTTGGCAAAATTATAGAGAGATAGCGGTGAAATACAAGCTGGCTGCTTGCTGGTCTTTTCCTATATTAAGTTCACAGAATAAAGTACTCGGGAGTTTTGCTATTTATCACAAGCAAATAAGTTCTCCTTCGCCAGAAGAATTAGTAATTATAGAACGAACCATAAATATTTTGCGCGTTATTATTGAAAATAAACAATCTGAAGAAAAGATTAAAACGAGTAACGAAAGATATTTACTTGCCACTATGGCTACTAACGACGCTATCTGGGATTGGGATGTAATTACTAATTACATGTATTGGGGAGAGGGATTTCATGCATTATTTGGTTATAAAGCGGGATACTTCAATAAAAACCTTGGAATATGGGAAGCAAGTATCCATCCTATGGATAAAGACAGGGTAACACAAAGCATTCGAAACTTTGTTGAGAGTAACAGTCAACAGGTATGGCATGAAGAGTACCGGTTTCGAAAATCAGATGGAAAATATGTGCTGGTAGCCGATCGGGGTTTTCTTATTTATAATCAGCAGGGAAAAGTTAACCGGATGGTGGGATCGATGCAGGATGTTACCGACAAAAGAGAAATGGAAAACAAATTGCTTAACCAGGAATTAAATAAGCAAAAGCAAGTTGCACAGGCCGTAGTTGATGCCCAGGAAAAAGAACGATCATTTATTGGAAAAGAATTACACGATAATATTAATCAGATATTGTCGACCGCTAAATTATACCTGGAAGTTGCTAAAACAGATGAGAAAGAGCGCTCAAGCCTGATTGATATGAGTGCAAATAGTATTTCAGATGCGATCAATGAAATCAGAACTCTTTCCCGGTCGCTGGTACCTTCGAGTATTGGAGACCTTGGACTGGTTGAAACGATACAGGACCTCGTGGAAAGTATTAAACTCACCCGTAAACTAAATGTAGAATTTTATCATTACCCCGACATTGATTCAGTGATCAGCGAACAGCAAAAACTGATGTTGTACCGAATTGCACAGGAGCAGGTAAACAATGTAATAAAACATGCAAATGCTAAAAACCTCACTATAGAATTAATGAGAGATGAAAATAATATCAATATATCAATAACTGACGATGGAAAAGGATTTGACGAAGAGTTAATTAAACATAAAAAAGGAGTTGGGTTTTCGAATATTTCAAGCCGGGCAGAATTATTTAATGGAAAAGTTAAAATCAATTCTGTCCCCGGAAAGGGATGCACGTTGAATGTATATGTACCTATTATAAATCGCTAAAATTTTAATTATGCAAAAAGTAAGTATTTTAATTGCAGACGACCACAAATTAATCAGGGAAACATGGAGTTTTATTTTAAATAATGACACTCGATTTGAAGTAATAGCCGAATGCGGAGATTCGGATCAGGCAGTAGAATTAGCCCGAAATTTAAGGCCCAATATTGTTTTGATGGATATTAATATGACTCCCATCTCGGGCTTTGAGGCAACTGAAAAAATTCGCAAAGTTTCGCCTGCCTCTAAAATCATCGGGGTATCCATGCACTCTCAACCTGCCTATGCAAAAAAAATGCTGCAGATAGGTGCAAAAGGTTACGTAACTAAAAATTCTTCAAAAGAAGAAATGATAAAAGCAATCATGGAAGTAACCAATGGAAATAAATATATCTGCGATGAAATAAAAAATAATATTTCAGATATGGTATTGGAAGAAAATAAAGATACCCCGAATGTAAATGCATTAACTGAGCGTGAAATACAAATAATCAACTTAATTAAAGAAGGATTTTCTTCCAAAGAAATTGCCAGCCAGCTTAGTATTTCACTTAAAACAGTAGAAGTTCACCGTCACAATATTTTAAAGAAATTAAAATTAAAAAACTCGGCATCCCTGGTAAATTTTATAAATAATACAGCGGCATATATTTAACTGGTTAACTGTTTTTATAGCACCTAAACTGGCAAGTGAATCCGGAGAAGATAATTTTTACCATTGTATAAACAACACAGCAACTGAATAAACTATTTCTGAAGTATTCATGAAGCTAAATTTCTAAAGCCTGCAGGCACAATATAGTATTGAGATAAACCTATACAAACCGGTAATTATTACGGTACGTATTATACATGTGCAGGAAAGAGTTTTGTTATTTATATGATTCTTAGAACATGGGCCAATCATTATTTCCCAAATCGCCTTACCTTTGAATTTTCCAGTACAACTGTAAATCTTTACATGAGCGATGCTATAAAACATGAATGCGGACTGGCATTCATACGGTTACGTAAGCCATTTTCGTATTATCAGCAGAAATATGGTACAGTCATGTGGGGCATTAATAAGCTTTACCTGCTTATGGAAAAGCAACACAACCGTGGTCAGGATGGAGCTGGAGTTGCGGCCGTAAAACTGAATGTGGAGCCAGGTTATCCCTTTCTACAGCGAATAAGAAGTTGCGCCTCGCAACCAATTGTGGATATCTTCTCTAAAATAAATAACGAAGTAAAGGAATTAGAAAAATTTCAAACCGATATTACTAAGCACCCAGGCCTGATGAAAGGTCATATTTCATTTTTGGGTGAATTGTTAATGGGGCACCTGCGGTACGGAACACAAGGAAAAAACAATGTAGAATTTTGTCATCCTTTTATAAAAAGAAATACTGCTCCCGCAAGAAATCTGGCACTCGCTGGAAATTTTAATCTTGTAAATACGGATGAACTTTTTGCATTGGTTAATATTGAACCCGGCGACTTTCAAAAGCAAAGTGATCTGGCGGCTATGATGGAAGTGATTCATCATTTTTTAGTAAAAGCAGACGAAGAATCGCCCGATAACATAGATATCTTAAAATTATTACAAAAAGCAACTGCTCTTTTCGATGGTGGGTTTACGGTAGGTGGCCTTATTGGTAATGGGGATGCCTTTGTTTTTAGAGATGCGCATGGTATTCGTCCGGCCTATTATTATATAGATGATGATGTAGTAGTAGCTGCATCTGAAAGAACTGCCATCAGAACTGTTTTTAATGTAGGCGAGAATGAAGTATTGGAATTAATGCCCGGCAAGGGTATAATTGTAAAAGCAGATGGAACTATTAAAGTAGAACAAATCTTACCAGCACAAGAACGGAAAGCATGCAGTTTTGAGCGAATTTATTTTTCAAGGGGCAGCGATGAAAAAATATATAGTGAGCGGGCGGCACTTGGATACAATTTGAGTGAACAGGTTTTGCAGGCCATAAACAATGATCTTAAAAACACCATCATTTCCTTTATTCCAAATACCGCCGAGGTAGCGTTTTATGGTCTGCAAAAAGGGTTAGAAGATTATCTGAATAAGATTAAAATACAACGCATTTTATCCTGGGGAAAAGACTTTGATGAAGAAAAACTCACGGAAATGATTACCCGACGGGTAAGAGCTGAAAAAGTAGCAATTAAAGATGTAAAACTCCGCACATTTATTACAGAGGATTCTAGTCGTAATGAAATGGTACAGCACGTTTACGATATTACGTACGGAACGGTGGCAAAAAATAAGGATACACTCGTAATTATTGATGATTCTATTGTAAGAGGTACTACTTTAAAAGAAAGTATAGTACGTATGCTCGGTCGTCTTCATCCAAAAAAAATAATTGTATTATCTTCTGCTCCTCAAATCCGGTATCCGGATTGTTATGGAATTGATATGAGTAAATTGGGCGACTTCATTGCTTTTCGCGCAGCCATGGAACTTTGGAAAGAACGAAATAAAGAAAATTGTTTGCAGGATCTTTATAATAAATGTAAGGAGATGGATAGAACAGGAAACCTACATAAAGAAAATGTTGTACAGCAGGTATATAGTCCGTTTAGTACCTTAGAACTTTCGAACAAAATAGCAGAACTCATTACGCCGAAAGGGTTTACAATTCCTGTTCAGGTAATTTTTCAAACCATTGAATCGCTGCATAAGGCTTGTCCAACCAACACAGGCGATTGGTATTTCACAGGAAATTATCCTACTGCAGGAGGAAATAGGGTAGTTAACAAAGCATTCCTAAATTATATGGAAGGGAAAAATATAAGAGGGTATTAATTTTTGAAGATAATAGAGGTTGTTGCTAGTGTTATGGTAAGTGTAAGTTGACGTATATACATTCATACAAAAAAGGTAGAAGTACTTTGTAAAATAACTTCATGCTTTCGTGGTAAAAGATAACCGCAGGAGACGCAAAGCCGCGGAGATGAGTATTGCATCCTTCTGCAGTAA
>JANNEK010000143.1:0-9458 GCA_031378605.1 Chitinophagaceae bacterium
AAATAGTTAGTTCGAAAAAAGACCTCGTGAAAGCGGGGCTTTTTTATTTTTACAACGACTGTGGTTTGATTCATTAAAAAAATCGAAGTAAAAAAATTAATCGTAATCTATTAAATTTACAACAGCCCATGAATTAAATACTAAGTTGTTTGAATACTCAAAAAAATATTACTCCCATATAAACTGCATTGGAATGCTTAATTTACGTCAATACATCTTTCCTCCTAAACACCATTACCGCTGCTCCAACAAAACCTATAATATGAATTACTAATATGCCGGCTGATTTTATAATGGCCGGATAATTCACCGGGTCATCAAAGAATCCCTTCCAGCCAAGCATATGCGAACTAAAAAGAAACGGCTTTATAGCATTAAACAAGGGCAGATCCATTGTAGTGAGAATAGTACAAACAATAATTACACTCATGGTAGTTACAATCGGGCCAATCGAATTTTCAGCAAATAAGGAAAGAAAAAAAGAAAGCGCCGCTACCGTGAGCATGGCAATAGCCGCAAAAACAAATGCTGCTACATAACGCCATAAAATATCTGCTTTCTTAATTAATACAATCTGATCGCTTTTAAAAATCATAAGATCGCCGGTTCCAAATACCAATACTGAAAAAAAAAGAGCCAAAAAAGCCATCCATAAAAGCAGCATCAAAGTATAGATAGCCGTTGCAGTAAATTTTCCCAATAATAATGAAGTCCGGCTAATCGGTTTACTTATTAGCAAACGAAGTGTACCCATATTTGCTTCGCCCGCAATCATATCTCCGCCAATGAGTGCAATCAAAAGAGGTACATGAATCAGCAGGGTTTGCAAAATAACATAGCAAATCAGGTAACCATGCATAATCTTGCCATCTACGGTAAAATTATTTTCAATACTCTGCAGCATAAACTGAATATAAGTTTCCCCATCAACAAAAAGAGCCAGTTGAATTAATAACACAATAGCAGCAATAGCCGCAAAGGAAATATAGGTGCGGGGTCGCTTAAAGATTTTAAACAGTTCAATTTGTAAAATGGTCCACATGTTGATTGGCAGTTGTCAGGGAAAGAAAATATTCTTCTAAAGAGTGTTTGGGTTGCGAGGAAATTATCCCTGCTCCCATATGTACAAGGTCCGAAGTCAGTTCAGGTACTTGATTTTTATCCAACTGAAATACGATCGCTTTATTTCGCCTGTTATAAATGTTTTTACTCCACGTACTATTTTCTAATTGCTGATAGATTTCGTCTGAATTTGTTAGTTCCACTTCTACGAGCATCCTGGTTGGATCAAATAATTCTTTAACGGAGCCTTCTGCCACCTTAACACCTTTATCAATAATAATCATACGATCGGCAATCATTTCTATTTCATTAAGCAAATGAGAAGAAACCAGGATTGTTTTTCCTAAATGCTTACTTAAATGAAGAATGAGATTTCGAACATCCGCTATTCCCTGCGGATCGAGTCCATTGGTAGGTTCATCCAGAATAATTAACTGGGGATCATGAATTAACGCCACAGCCAGGCCTAACCGCTGTTTCATTCCCTGTGAATATGTCTTCACTTTACTGTATTCCCTTCCTGTTAATCCAACCATTGCTAATTGCGCCAACAATTCTTCGGTATTCTTTTTACAGCCGCTCATACGCGCGAAAAGAGAAAGGTTTTCAATGGCGGTAAGATATTTATATAAATCCGGCCGTTCAATAATGGCACCTACTTTCCTCAATATTTTTTTCCGATGTGTTCGAAGGTTCATACCAAACAGTTCAATACTTCCGCTGGTGGGCGCAATTAAGGTTAACAACATCCTTATCGTTGTTGACTTGCCTGCGCCATTTTGCCCAAGAAAACCATAAACTTCGCCGGCATTTACAGTAAATGAAATATCATTCACTGCCTTTATTTCTTTATAATGTTTGCTGAGGTGAGATACCTTAATAATTGCTGACATAGTATAGTTAAAGCATTGCAAATTACAACCGAAATGGTTTGCAATCACTAAAAAACTGTTATTTAAACAATTATAATTAGGATAAGTCCTTAAAAAATAAATTTGGAAAGAAGCTTGCATTAAACAAAAACGCCTATTACTTTTGTTTTACTTCATCCAACCTCTGACAATACTACCTACAGGAATTTCTTAATTATTTTCCTGCTACCAAATCCCAAACCAGTTAGTATATTCTGTTTATTTTAATTTTTGTTACTATATCCACTCCAATAACTAGATACGTTTCATGAGTAAGAACCATCGTTTCGCACTCCTTTAATCAATGCATCATCCTTCCTCTGAATTCCGGTGGAGCACCTCTCACCCTAATGCATGATTATTATTTTATCACTCTGAAACTTACAAACGATGAAACGTAACTGTATTCTCCTGGCATCTGCATGGATGTTTATCTCTTTGGCAACAATTGCCCAAACAACTGAAAACTTTAATGCCCGAACAAGCATCAGTACTTCCCAGGTAAAAGGATTTTTACAGGGTCATTGCTGGAGCTTTCCTGATTTTGATGTGAATCAAAATGGATGGAACGCTGGTATAGAAGGTGATGGTGCCATGGTATCGGGACCAAGTTCGAATCCTACACAAAATACTGGTATCATTACACCGCTGTTGCAGGTACCAGGTTCTATCAGCATTTCTTTTAAATATAAATTCGATACTGAATTTGAGAATGGAGCACGTAGATGGATCAAAATTTATTTGCTTAACCAGAATGATGAAATTCAACTTGAGTTAGACAATTTTGAGTTTACCGGAGTTAATTCATCTACCGAATACACCTACAACAAAACATTTGGTGCCGGTTCTGGATACTATAAAGTATATATTAATTACCAGGGAACCGGTGGCCGTACCCGTATTGCCATTGATCAATTAGAAATTTCTGCTCCTCAACTCTACGCAGGTGGTTGTAATGAAGCACCCGTTGCAGTAAATGATAACTTTAATGGCAATGCCAATCGTACCGCATCTGGCTTCTTAAATATAAATGATTATGATCCCAATAGTGATCCTTTTGATGCGTACCTGATTACGAATTCTCCTCATGGTACTGTTACAATCAATGCAGATAAGAGTTTTAGTTTTACACCCAATCCCGGTTTTACAGGCAATTCTACAACATTTACTTACCAGATATGTGATCATGGCCTTGCTCCATTGTGCTCAAACATGGCTACCGTAACCATCATATTCCCTTCTGGGGGTACGCTTCCCGTTAGTTTAATTGACTTTAATGGTTTGTATAGAAATGAAGGAAATGTGGAGTTGAACTGGGTGACTACGTTTGAACAAAGCAGCGATAAATTTGAAATAGAAAGAAGTTTCACTGGTACAAAATGGGAAACGGTTGGAACCATTAAAGCGCAGGGCGTTTCAACGGTGAAAAAAAGTTATACCTATACAGATAATGTTGGCCGGAATACTGCCAACAAAAAAGATCTCTATTATCGCTTAAAGATTGCCGACCTGGATGGCAAAACAAACTTGAGCCGTATACTGGTAGTTCGCGTATATAATTCTATTAATACAAAAATGATCAGCGTATCGCCGAATCCTGCAAAGAATGATATTGCTGCTACCATTCAATTGAATCAGGCCTCTGTAGTAGTATTAAAAATATTGAGCAATAATGGCACAGAAGTAATGAGAAAGACCATAAAGTTGGCAGCAGGTGCCAACAGCCTCTTAATGGAAGGAACCAGCAAATTAACACCAGGTATGTATGTAATGGAAGTAATTGTAAATAGTAATGAGCGGATGTTGGTAAAGTTGATTAAAGAATAAAGTTTTTTGTAAGGGTTAATACAGAGGTAAGAAGTTCCCCCGGCAGATAATTGCAGGGGGTTCTTTGTTTAATTACTTAAATAAAAGAATAGGATTAGGCACTTAGTTCGTACTCGTTGGTTTGTAAAACCTCGTAGAGGTAGCATTTTGGTAGAAACCAGGAAAGTGATGTTGCCAAAGCCCTGTATGGGCGGCATTTCCAGCGCTTTTTATATCAAACAGGAAAATAAAAAAATACCGTCTCCATGAGGCTATATAAAGCCCCGTTCTATTACTACCAGAATGACATGCCTATGGCGCTTTTGCGAACTAAATGCCTAATCCTATAAAAGAATTCAAAGAATATCAATTAGGAATTTAGAGTACTATTATTTTTCGTCCGGTTTTACGTTGAACCTGCTTCTGCTAAGCCGGTTCCAAATGTTATCTTTTCCTATTAAAACTCTTTTGGGTTGCGATTGCCGAATAGACTAACTTTTCGACTTAATATTAATAATGAGAAAATTCGTATTCATAATAGCGTTATTAACTGCTTGTTCGATCGCAAAGTCGCAATCTAATTTTATTCAGGGAGTAATTATTAATAATAATGGAGATACAGTATTCGGGGCGATTGATTACCGCAACTGGAAAAACAATCCTCAAACGATAAATTTCATTAATAAATCAAATGAAAAAAAGGTTTATGAAGCGTCCTCAATCAAAAGTTTTCATATTCCATCATTAAAGGAGACTTACCGAAGTTTTACAGTAGAAATGGATAGACTGCCGGGGGATCCTGATGACGCTATCAACAATCTTTTAGTTGATTCTGCTTTTCATAAGAAAAACGTGTTTTTGCTTCAATTAGTAAATCACCCGATAGCAAGTTTATATTTATATGCCGAAAGTCGAAAAGATCATTTTTATTTTGTAAATAGAAATGAGCAACCGATAGAATTAATACATCATTATATTTATAACGAATCAACTGCACAGGTACAAGAAATTGCTCAATACAAAGACCAATTATTTCAATTTTTTTCAACCTGCTCAGATGTTGCGAATGATGCCCAATCGATTAAATACCGAAAAACTGATATACAGGATCTTATTATCCGTTATATTAAATGCCAGGCACCGGGAACTGATTTAGAGATAAAGAAAAAAGATCAAAGCTCTCTACAAGTTGGTTTATTGGCAGGAGTTGCATTTAATAAATTTAAATTTGATGGAACAAATAGTTTATTAGTTGATAAGAATTACAGTAGCAATACGTCACCGCTTTTGGGTATATCATTAGATATTGGCCTGGCCCGCAACCAGGATAAATGGCATATTGTAAACGAGCTTTCTTACAAGATGTATAAAACGTCCAGCAGTTTTACAAGGCCTTTTGGAAGTGGATTTACCCGAACCAACAACGTAGATATTTCGCTTTCATATGTACAGTTAAATTCTTTATTCCGCCTTTTATTGCAATCAAAGGCATCCTTTAAGCCTTATATAAACATAGGTATTGGAAATGCGTTTATCGTTGCAGAAAATAAAAATACTCTTCATACATCGTTTTCCTTCGGATCTGAAGAAACTGAAAAAGCATTGGATCCACCTAAAAAATATGAGTTCTCTATTTTAGGAGGAGCGGGTATAATGAGTAAAAAAATTCAACTGGAATTGAGATATGCTGGAAGCACTAAAAGTTTCTCTCCCTATCGTGATTTAAATGTTAACCCTAAATCTTTTCAATTTATTTTTACTTACCTTTTTTGATAGTAGTTGTAGAATCGTTTTTCAGAAGAGTAAATGCTTTCTACATAAAGCAAGTATGTTCCTAAACTATTCAAATTTAAAACTAGTGTTATGATAAGTGTACATTGACGTATATCTATTCACACAAAAAAGGATAGGAGTGCTTTGTAAAATAATTTCGTGCTTTCGTGGCAATTACCTTTTAACCACTTAGAGTTTGAAGAAAATATGCCTAAAGATTCACGAAGAAAGGACATCATTATTTGTGAAAAAATCCTGCATCTCTCGGAAATAAAAAATAATTACGGCAGAATAGAGTTAACTTAATACTAGCACTTTCATTAAATAATTGAAATAGAACTATTGCAAGCGGTTAATAAAAGGAGAGATTCTTTTTTATTAATCCACCGTCTATCAAATGGCTGGTTCATCATCTATTATTTCCAATTATTTATTTCCCGGCAGCATTTTGATTGCTACTTTTCTAAAATCGATTGGTTGACCTTCGCTTTGTAATGCAATAAATCCTTTGCTGAGAATAGTACCGTCTATTTTGTAATTGGGATCATAACCGGTTGCAACATTACCACCAACTTGCGGTTTCGAATATTGCAAAACGGTGTCTCCATTAATAATATGAGTAATGAGCGAATCTCCCCATACCATTAATTCGGCACGCACCCATTGTTCACCTTCATACGTTTTGGAAGAAGAATTGATACAGTGCCTGGTATCTAATTTTCCATCCATAACAATATTGGTACCCGGGGAGCACATATTACCGGTAGGTCGGGGTTTTCCATCTCCCAGTCCTGCAAGTAACTGAAACTCCACTGATATTGGCCAGTTTTGATCTTTAAGGATTGTATGGGGATCTTGCGAGTGAAACATAACTCCGCTATTCAGGCGCGCATATTCAGGAGCTCCCGGAAAAAAAGTACCAACAAAACGATATTCTACTACCAAATGATAATAAGAAAAAGGTATTTTATAAAAAAGATGCCCGAACCGATTTTTAAATGAATCGTATTTATCGTAGCGAACCTTTATCATTTCATCTTCCACTCTAAACGTATTACCATAGTTATCGCCGGTTTCATGTCCATTTATTTTTACGACCCAATCAGCAATATCCTTTCCATTGAAAAGAGAGGTCCAGGTTCCATTTAATTTAGTTGATTTACTTGTTGTGCAGGTGCAGCATAGTAGCCCAAGAATACCAGCGTAAAAAATTATTCGCATAAACATTCACTTTATTATTGGTATTGAAAAGAATCAAGCTCACTAAAAAAGGTTCTATGAAATTAAAGTTATAAAAAGAATTTAACCGTCAAAAAAATGTACTAAGTAATTAACACACTAAAAATACAATAGAAAACAAAGTCAATTCATATGCTTTGCAACTTTTTATTTACCCCCCGACTAAGTTTGTCTCCTAGTAGATGGTTTTGTCTAATATCCTTGTTTAGGAGGCCATCTTTTAGTTTCAACGATTGACGATAGTTTCCATTAATCCTATTCTTTAAATTTATAACAGGCCAAAAATATTCCTTTAAGCAATTTGAGCAGGAAATTAATGACTTAAAAATTTCGGTAACTCTCTTTTGAAAGAGTATTTTTGTCGCCCGTATTAGAAGGAGACTTGTCCGAGTGGTTGAAGGAGCACGCCTGGAAAGTGTGTATACGGGAAACCGTATCAAGGGTTCGAATCCCTTAGTCTCCGCATCTATATCAACCCTTGATTTTCAAGGGTTCTTTTGTTTGTAAGCCATGGGAAATCAAACTTTGATTTCGATAATATTATTAACAACTTCAATTTTATGGTCTACTTACTCATTTCCGCTTAACGGATTAGACGAATAAAACCGGTTACCTGATTTTTACAATTTATTGTGTAAAATATTTACATTTAATTCGGGAAATATCCGAATTGATGTCTTAATATTTACATATTAGTGCTATATTTGTACCATTAATTCGGAAAATATCCGAATAATGGCATAAATAATTACATACAATAATGAGTTTTCAGGAAGCAATACAATCTTATGCTGAACAGCCAATAAATAAGCAACTGCTTTTGGATATGTTGAAGAAATACAAAAGGCCTCATGATAAAATTGATGAATTGGTAAAGCAGCAAATGTTACTACAAATAAAAAGAGGACTGTATATAGCTGGCCCCAGGCTAAGCATTGCATCACCAGAACCATCTCTAATTGCCAATCACCTCTACGGCCCAAGCTATGTATCCTTAGACACAGCATTGTCACATTGGGGACTTATTCCTGAAAGAGTATATGAAATCAGTTCTATTACCACTAGCAAGTCAAAAACATATAAAACAGACATTGGTAGATTTAGCTACAAATACATGCCATTACCTTACTACAGCTTTGGCATAAAGCAGGTAGCGCTCACAAAAAAACAAACAGTAATGATGGCATCACAGGAAAAAGCACTGTGTGATAAGATCATTACCACTTCAGGTGTATTGCTGCGAAGTGTAAAGCAAACATTAGAATTATTGACGGAAGATTTTAGGATCGATAAGGAAATGCTTCGCAGTTTAGACGCAACTGCTATCAGTAGCTGGTTGAAAGATGCACCAAAAGAAAACAGTTTGATGATCCTTGTAAAAACATTGAAAAGTTTATGATTAAAGAATGGCTTGAAGAATATAAACCGGGTACTCAGGAAGCAGCGGAACAGGCACTCCGTGAAATTATGCAGGAAATTGCATTGGCAGGGTTACAACGTAGCGGCTTTTTTGAAAAAGCAGCATTTTATGGCGGCACAGCCTTGCGGATATTTCACGGACTTCAAAGATTTTCCGAAGATCTTGATTTTTCATTGCAGGAAGTAAATCCGGACTTTTCACTAGAACCATACCTGAGAGGAATTGAAAAAGAGTTTAGTGCGTTAGGCGTAACAATTAGTATTGAAGAAAAAAGCAAAACTGCAACAACAGATGTAGATTCAGCCTTCCTTAAACCTGACACTACCTGGAAAGAATTGATCATTAAAGAAATACTGCCTCATCAATCAATTAAAATGAGGCCATCGATAAAAATAAAGATTGAAGTAGATACAACACCACCGCTGGGGTTTACCACAGAAGAGAAATTATTATTAAAACCATTTTCATTCTATGTAAAATGTTTTACCCTGCCGGATCTCTTTTCTGGTAAAATGCACGCATTACTTTTTCGTAAATGGAAGGGAAGAGTTAAAGGCAGAGATTGGTTTGATATGGAATGGTATATACGAAAAGGCATTCCATTAAATCTTGATCACCTGTTAATACGTTCTAAGGATAGTGGTGACTGGAAAGAAAAATTGATGACACAGGAACAATTCATGACCTTGTTACAAAATAAAATTCAATCGGTTTCCTTTAATAGCATTCGGAAAGACATTGTTCGTTTTATACCGGATGATAAAATGATTGAAATATGGTCTCCTCAATATTTTAGTGACCTGGTTCAAAAAATAAAATTCGCTTAAATTGAAAAAAAGATATGTTGACAGAACTCGCTCACCGATTGTAATACCTTTCAGCCCGCAATTCATAAATGAGGCTCAAAAGTATTTTAAATATGTTTTTTCTCGCAACGACGCAAAGTCGCAACACATGATCTTCAATATTTCTTCTTTGCATCGTAGCGCCTTTGCGAGATTTTATTTGTCTTTTGACAGCCTCTTTTATTTTTTCACTTCTAATTCACGGAATATTTTTTTTGCATTTGCTGTAGTTACTGCAGCTACTTCTTCAATAGGTATGTTCTTTAATTCTGCCAGCTTCGCTGCTATATATAATAAATAACTGCTTTCATTTCTTTTTCCCCGAAACGGTACCGGTGCTAAATAAGGAGCATCTGTTTCCAATACCAGGTATTCCAAAGGAATATTTTTTACCACCTCGGC
>JANNEK010000175.1:0-5371 GCA_031378605.1 Chitinophagaceae bacterium
TAGTGACGCCGGGTTAAGTAAAGGATCTGAATCCAATACTGTTCTGGACTTGCCGTTAGAGAAGACGTTTGGAAAATTATTTGCATTCAACCTCGGTGTAACGGCTGATCTAACCTCTTACCAATTGAAAGGAGCCACTAAAACGAAGCGACAGAATAATCTTTATTATATTTCTCCGGCCGTTTTATTAAAAACTCCCAATTTGTTTATCCATGGGGGATTGAAACCATCATGGGATAATAAAATATTTAAAATGTTGCCGAATGTAATGGCAGATATAACGACAAATGATCAGCGCTTTACTTTTCAGTTGGGTTGGATTGGTTACTATCAAAAAGGAAGTTACCAACGGTTTGCAAGTATCAATCCCTGGTTAGCGCAGCCAGATTCTTTGTTTAGTACCCGTGTAGAGGAACGATATGCCGGATTTAAAGGATCTATCGATAATCACTTTTCTTACTCTGCCAAGGTGGGGTTTCAGCAATTCCGCAATATTCCATTATTTGTAAACGATGGGGGAGATGGGAAAACTTTCCTGATTGCTTACGAGCCACGATTGGAAGCCCTGCAATTACATGGTGAAGTTGAGTATACGAAAGGGGAACAATTCAGTGCCTCCGCTTCTTTAAATTTTAATCAATTCACAAAACTACAGAAAGAAAAAAAGGCATGGGGAATGATTCCGTTAGAATTAAATGCAGGTTTACGCTGGCAATTACTAAAAGATCTTTGGTTGCATGCAGATTTGTGGGCATGGGATGGGGCACAATACCGGGGGAAAACGGGCGATGCATTTAAGGGCGATGCGGGATTTGATTTGAATACTGGTGCAGAGTTTAGGATCACAAAAAATTTCAATCTCTGGATACAGCTTAATAATATTCTCAATAATAAATATGAACGTTGGCACCAGTATGAAACGTTTGGCTTCAATATACTCGGTGGTATAACCTATTCTTTTAATCAGAAATAAAGACTTGGATTATTATTGATATCTCAAAATTCTAAGCTGTTTTTTAGTGATACCCTTTCTTCTACCTATAGAATTGTATTGATTGTTACAATAGATTTTTTATGTGTTTAAGAAACCGGCCTGCAATAGTGAGAAATTGACGATGAGCCTGCCATTGTTTTCGCAATACGCTCCCCTGAAAATTTTAGTTTTGTAAATACCACTAAATGCTGTTGCTTCGCAGCTATAAAGTGATTTATGAACGGAGCGCTGTACAGTTATTTATTACAACATAAGAGTCTGAGTATACCCGGGCTGGGTACAATATTTGTTGAGAGGGTTCCGGCGCAAAGCGACTTTGTAAATAAGCAATTACTTCCTTCCTCTTATCATTTCAGGTTCGATAAATACAAAGATTCGCCAGAAAGGGAATTCTTTTCCTACCTGGCTCATCAAAAAAGTATTAGTGATTATGAAGCGATTCGCTGGTATACTGAATGGAGTGAGAATTTGCGAAATAAAATAAAAACAGATAGCCCGGTTACGCTGGAAAAAGTAGGTGTTTTACAATTAGGCACTACCGGAGAAATAAAATTTGAGGCGGAACGACCAGTTGCTATTTATCAGTCAGCCGTTCCTGCAATTCGGGTAATCAGGAGTAAATCAACACACAGAGTATTAGTAGGCGACCGGGAACTATCTAACGAACAGGCGTCTCATAACCTGCAGGATGAAACGGTGATTGAACGGGAATCGTGGTGGATGTATGCGTTAACAATACTTGCTGGTTCACTTATCATTTTATTTTTTCATTTTTATAAAAATGGATTTGGGTCAAGTGCTATAGGAAATCAGCTAACAATTCGCGTACAGCACTAACTATTTTATAATGAAATCCATTAAAAATAATAATCTTTAGGGAAGTTTTATTTTGAATAGGATTGATTTTTTGTGATTGCGACTAATTTTCATTTCTTTTTTTAATTTTTGGATGGACATAATTAGATATTCTCATTGCCCGATTTGCAAGAATGCTTCAATAGGGTTTAAATTTTCTGCAGTTGATCACACCGTATCGAAAAAATTATTTGAACTGTGGGACTGTGCTAATTGTAATTTGCGTTTTACACAAGATGTGCCAAATGAATCATCGATTGGCACCTATTACCAATCCGAAAATTATATTTCACATACGAACAGCAGGAAAGGAATTGTAAATGGCCTTTACCATATTATTCGCAGAATTACTTTGCTGCAAAAACATAGGCTTATTCAATCTATAACAGGAATGCCTACGGGCTGTTTACTGGATTTAGGCGCTGGTACCGGTACCTTTGCCGCCTTTATGCAATTGTCGGACTGGAAAGTTACAGCCCTCGAGCCCGATTTAACAGCAAGAGAGATTGCTCTAAAAACAAATGGTATTTCTTTACTCCCTTCTCAGCAATTGTTTCAATTGACTGAGAATTCCTACGATGCCATTACGCTATGGCATGTACTGGAACATGTACACACACTTGAAGCGTATATTGCTCAATTGAAAAAGATACTAAAACCAAC
This sequence comes from Chitinophagaceae bacterium, assembly GCA_031378605.1. Lineage (GTDB taxonomy): Bacteria > Bacteroidota > Bacteroidia > Chitinophagales > Chitinophagaceae > Endoryza. The sequence continues at coordinate 2,513 of JANNEK010000175.1, forward strand.
AGGAAGATTATTTATTGCAGTGCCTAATTATACATCCTTCGATGCTGCGTTATATAAAGAACATTGGGCTGCGTATGATGTGCCCCGCCATTTGTATCATTTTTCTTCATCCGCAATGCGTCAACTTTTGAAGCAGCATGATCTAACGATTGAATCTATTAAGCCAATGTGGTTTGATAGTTTTTATGTTAGTATACTTAGTGAAAAATACAAAGTAAGTAAGCTCCGATTACTAAAAGGTACCTGGAATGGATTTATATCTAATTTAAAAGCATTGTTTCATAAGGAAAAATGCAGTTCACTTATATATATCATTCGTAAGTGAACGGATTGAACTACTGTAATTTTATTTCGTAACTAAAGGGCCATCTTTTTCCGGTTATTAAAAAATTGCCGGTAGTTGTATTATAGGCAATTCCATTCAAACCATTTGTGTCTGAATAGGTAGAGGTAATTTCGTTTTCAATACTGCTTAAATCAATTCTTCCCACTACTTTTCCTGAAGAAGCATCAATTTTCAGGATATAAGATGTTTGCCATTGATTAGCATAAATAAATCCATTAACATACTCCAATTCATTAATGTTAGATACCGGACCATTATTATCCAAAACACCTAAAATGTTTTTAACTTGTAGTGTAGAAGGGTCAAGGTAGTGAAGGGAATTACTGCCATCACTCATAATAATACTGGAACTATCATGGGTAAGTCCCCAGCCTTGTTGCGTTGGCAAATTAAATTCTTGTATTTTTTTGAATGTTTTAATATCAAAAACAAAACCAACCTTACTGATATAGGTAAGCATATAAAGTTTGTTATTGAATACTGTAATACCTTCTCCAAAATACTTTGCGCGATCCAATGGTATTTTAGTAGTTACTTTTCCAGTTTGATTATTTACGATACCCATTTCCGAGGGGTAGGGGCTGTCGTCATTATTGCCTCCGGAACTTTCCAATAGTTCACCATTATAAAATTCAAGTCCTTCTGTAAAATAACTACTATCGTGCGGATGAATTTTTACGATCGAATAACCGATAATGGGTGGAATTGCCTTTTTAGAGTTGGGATCATTAGTATCGCCGTTATTTTGTATTTCCGGATTGTTACACGCTGAGAAGCAATAGATAGAGACAACCAGATAAAAAAGCAACTTCATAATGAATTAAGCTTGATGCTCTGCAAAAATACAATTTGAATTTTAGCCTTACCAGATTTAGTTTGTAATATTTTGCCAAGGAATTTTGATTTATAGTTTTTTTTGTATTGTTTTACAGAAGCTTATCGTTTGACTACCGCCAGCCATACCTTTATTTACCTCTTCTGCGGCTCAAACCTGATGAACACCGTTGTAATACTTACCCCCAAAAATTTTTTTGAACTGACCTTTTTTTGAAACCTCTTTTCCTGCGTAAGAATTCCGCTATTGCAGTATATGCAAAACCCATATACTTCATTAAAGATTGCAAGTCTGTATGAAACCATTAGCAATTACCTATGTAACAGCCGCTAAAGAAAGCCGTTACAATGAAATCATTTTTACTTGTATTTGTTTGCCTGGGCATTACCTTTTACGCTGGTATTGCACAATCTGATTGTGCCACCTATCAATACCAGCAGCAGGAGACTGCGAGATTTCCTTCCTTGCAAAGTCGAATAACCGGCATAGAAAATTTGATAAACAGAATTTTAAATAATGATCAGGAGTTAAGTGTGCAGGGCATTGGCCCGGGTGGATTATCAATCATTAGAATACCTGTGGTTGTTCATATTCTTTATAAAAATGCGGATGAAAATATAGCTGACGAGCAGATTTTGTCTCAACTAGAGGTATTGAATAAAGAGTTCCGAAAGATTCATGCGGATACGGCTAAAATTCCCTTACAATTCCGGCCTATTGCCGCCGATTGTTATATAGAATTTGTTTTGGCAAAAATAAACCCACAGGGTTATGCGACAAATGGAATTATCCGAAAAAAAACGAGTGCCTATTCGTTTGGACTTGATGATAAAATTAAATTTTCAAGTTTAGGAGGTGACGATGGATGGGATAGTGACCGATACCTGAATATTTGGGTGGCAAATCTTACGACCGGAATTATTGGGTACTCAAGCATATTGGGCGGTCCAAAAGAAAAGGATGGAATTGCAATGCGTTATTCGGCCTTTGGTACGAAGGGCAAGTTGACATTACCCTATGATAAGGGTAGAACAGCTATACATGAAGTTGGCCACTGGCTTGGGCTCCGTCATATATGGGGCGATCAATATTGTGGTAATGATGGGGTAGAAGATACACCACCGCAAGGTATTGCTACGAATGGCTGTCCTTCTGGATTTGTTTACTCCTGTAACAATATGCCTGCTGGCAACATGTATAACAATTATATGGATCTTACGGTAGATGAATGTACCAATATGTTTACAGTTGGGCAAAGGGATAAGATGAGAGCGTGTTTTGCAGTTAATGGGCCACGTTATTCTCTCTTATCGTCAAATGCAGCTACCGGGATTCCGTTGCCCGACCCTCCACCGATTGATCCGATGCTGGAAAGAGGAATCCACATATTTCCCAACCCCGCCACTAACTTTATCACCGTCAATTTTTTTAAAGAAGAAATTTATTCCGGAACAGTACTAACAATTTACAATCAATTAGGTCAACGTATATCTCAGGTTAAAATTACTAAGCAAATTACCACTGTCAATTTACAATCGCTTAAGCAAGGCACTTATTTCATTAAAGCTGGCAATCAATCAAAGCCATTCAAACTGCTTATAATTTCCAGGGCTACCAACCCATAGCAAAAACTATCTGTCTTATTACTTCGGATGATCAATGGATCATCCGTTTTTTT
>JANNEK010000259.1:0-11243 GCA_031378605.1 Chitinophagaceae bacterium
TATATATATATATATGGAGTATTTACTGAAAGAGGTGGTACCATACTATTTTCCGTTACTAAAGAAGGAATTGTAGTAGTCGATACGCAGTTTCCGGATCAGTCGCAACACTTAATTGATGAATTAAAAAAGCAACACAATCAACCTTTTCGGTTACTTATTAATACACATCACCATGGAGATCATACAGCAGGAAATATTTCTTTTAAAGGAATAGTACCACATGTACTTGCTCATGAAAATTCATTAAAGAATCAACAAAAATCGGCGATCACACAAAAGACAGAAGAAAAACAGTTATATCCTGATCAAACCTATACGGATACCTGGAGCGAAAAAATCGGTAAAGAAAAAATTTGTCTTTATTATTTTGGCGCGGCACACACAAATGGCGATAGCGTGGTTCATTTTACCCAATCAAATATTGCGCATATGGGTGATTTGTTATTTAATCGCCGCCATCCATTTATTGATCGAAGTGCCGGCGCGAATATTAAAAGCTGGATAGAGGTATTAGGTAAAATACAGAAAAAGCTTGACAAAAAAACAACTTACGTTTATGGTCACTCGGCGGAGGGATTTGAAATTACCGGTAATTGGGAAGATCTTTCTAAATTTTCGGATTACCTCAATAATCTTTTGCTGTTTATGGACAAAGAAATAAAATCTGGCAAAGCCAAAGAAGAAATATTGAAAACAACTGTGCTGCCATTTGAAACGGAATGGAAGGGAGATGGATTGATGAGGCCACTGACTGCTGCGTATGAAGAACTGGTAACCGCAAATGGATAAATTATTTTTAAAGGTTGGTGTCCTCTTAAAGGTTGGTGTCCTCACCAACCTGTTTCACCAACCTTTATAAATTCATCACAACTTTCCTTTATAACCGAATCGAATACCTCACCCCCACCTGCACTTTAGGATCTCCGCATAAACCAAAAAAAAGTGCTATTGCATTTACGTGGGGTGAGTCCATGCCGAATAGCCAACCGACCGCGGCTAATCCAAACGCAGATGATTCTGATAATCCATCAGAAAATCCCACGCATACACCTGCTTCGCCATCTACATAAAAATTACTACTTAAATTCTGACGTATTCCACCTGTGAAATTTACATCATTCAGCCCAGGATTATTTCCACCTCCATAGGAGCCCCCTCCCGGTTCATAATATCCATCTCTCTTTTTGCCCAAAAAATAACTGTAACGCACACTGCCCAATAATTCTGTTTTAGGTGCAATTCGATGGGTCACTTGCGCATGAATACCAATACCGGCACTATGTGTTTTAGCTAAATCCACTGCAGCTATACTTGCCTGTGCTCCTGTCCAAAAATTTGTTTTCTTTATACGATTAGCTGTTGATTGCGCCGTAGAATTTTCAGCAACGATAAATAGTACGACCACGATGAGTATATTCTTTTTCATTTTTATTAATTGAAAGTTATTAAGTTTATATGTTCGTTTTTTAAAAAATTCAACGACTAATCTATCTTTTTGGGTTTGCCACATTTGCCACATATAAAATAATTCAGGCCAAGGTGAACGCTCTTCATTCGATAGGCCGGAACAGGAAATCCATTGTCTTCTTTTTTATTGAGACGGGAAATGCGGTGGTCGTAGAATAAACTAAGCCCCCATTTCGAACAACGGTATCCGTTCGGAATTTCATATTTTAAACCAATTTTTGCATCCAATCCAATAGTTATTGAACTATTTTTTATACTTTCCTTTTTTGAATCACTTCCTCTTTTCAAACTTGCGTTAACGAGATAATCGACCTGTGGCCCTGCCGCAATAGCCAGGTTATTAGTTATCCAATATTGACCCAATAAGCTTATACCTGCATAACTATATTTATAATCATCTTTATAATTGGTGGAACCACCTCCTCCACCGGGTTCTGTATACTCAAATTTTTCACTGGCATTATTTTGCTTAAAGCCAATTGAAATGGCTACGCCAACTTTATTACTAATCGGAAAAGCTGTACCTAAACCAATAGCTGCACCAATACCCGGTTGATGTTTGCTTTGCCCATAGGTGTTTTCTTCTTTAGCGCTTTTGAAATTAATATTCGGGCCAGCCGAAATTGTATTTGCAAAATATTCGCCCGGTGGCTTTTTTATAGTTTCCCGTATTGGAGCACCGCCTGTTAAATTAGCCTTTGCCAGAGAATCCTGCTCCTCCTTCAGCAGTTCCCATTCTTTATCAGTTGCCTTATCATAGTTGGTTTTGCAAAGCTTATCGCATGTACTGGGATTTTTGTTCATAAATAGTGCGCAGTAGGTATTACAACATCCCTGCAATAAAAGTACTAAGGAGCATCCAGTAAATAGGTTCAGTATATAGCGGTTATTGGTTACCGGTGTCCACAAAACAATCCTTGTTATGTTTTTGAATAAATTACTTTTCATATTAATAAGCTTTAATACAGTAAATCTATAGCAGTAGGTTTCTATTTCATTCATTCAAAAGGTGGAAATTTTATTCATACTTTGGGATGATACCTGTAAGTGGTATTAATGAAGCAGATTGTTTTCCATAACAACCCTTACTAATGAGGCAGTATTTTTGACATCACATTTGGCAAGTATATTACTACGATGTGTTTTTACCGTAGGTATACTAATCGATAACTCATCAGCTATCTGCTGGTTACTGTTTCCTTTTACAATCAGTGTAAGTATTTCTTTTTCGCGTTGGGTAAGATCTTCTTTAATAGCCTTAATGCGCTTAGCCTCGGGTGTTTGATTAAATCGGAAACCCTTTAGCAATATATCCGAAATCTCTTTATTGATATACACTTCTCCTCCTTCAGCAAATTCAAGGGCTTTCAGTAATTCTTCTGCCCCTGCATTCTTTAAAACATATCCATCAGCACCACTTTGCAACATTTTGTGTACGGAGGCATAATCGTTTACCATACTTACAGCAATCACTTTTATCTCCGGATTGATTAATTTTATTTTTTCCGTTGCTGCAATTCCATCCATACCGGGCATATTAATATCTGTAATTACTATATCAACCGGCATTCTGTTTATGAATTCAATAATAGAATAACCGTTAGAACCGAAACCGGTAATTTCATAGTGTGCATGTTGCGCAAAAATCAGTTTAATGCCATCAATAAAAAGCTGGTGGTCATCCGCTATAAAAATTTTTTTCTTTTCTGTTTTTAATCTGCGTGGATAATTATCCTTCATACTATAAAATTAAATCATCTCTTAATCGCATTTACTCATCCTTAAGTATGATTGTATGGAATTGTTATTGTAGCTTTTGTTTGTTTCCCCAGGCCCGTCTCCCATTCAATTTTGCCATTCAACAGGGCCACCCGGGTATGAATATTTTCCATTCCATAGCCCTTACCATTTACTGAATGATCAAATCCTTTACCATCATCGGTATACTTCAAAAAGATTATATCATTAATTTTTTTTATTGAAAGTGTCACTAAACTGGCATCGGCATGTTTCAGCGTATTATTAATTAACTCCTGTGTTATTCTATACAAACCCGCTTCCACATCTGCCCGCATTCGTTGTTCAATTCCCTCTTGCACAAGTGAAATATTGATTACATGTAATTTGCTTAGTTTATTTACCAGGTCCTCTACCGCTACCAAATAACCGTAATCGTTTAAGGTTTTAGGGCTAAGGTTAATAAGCAGATAACGTACATCTTCTACTGATTCATCGATAATGCTGATTGTTTTGTTATAGGTTTCAATGCCTGCTCCATCATTAGGCCGAAGATGTTTTTTTAAAGCACTAATAAAATATTTTAAGGCAGAGAGTCTTACTCCTAAATCATCATGCAATTCGGCAGCAATACTTTTCTTTTCTCTTTCCTGGGTAGCCACAACCAGTCGCAATTGTTCCTGTTGTCTTTTCTTAAATTGCCCTATTCTATTCTTAATTGCAAAAAGAATCAGTGACCCCAGCAATAGGGTACAAACAATATAAAACCACCATGTTTTCCAAAATGGAGGAGAGATAATAATCGGAATTGCTAATTCCTTATTGTTCCATTTGCCTGTTTCATTTGTTGCATTCAATAATAAGGTATAATAACCCGGTGGCACATTGGTGAAATTGGCGAATCCTTTATTATTGCTATATACCCAATCATTATTAAACCCTTCCAATCTATACTTATATTGAGCAGGAATATCCGGGCTTACTTTCAGTACAGAAAAGGCTATAGAAAAAAAGTTTTGATTGTACGATAATTGAATGGGCAAATTTGCAAGTAGCGAAGGTTCTTCTTTGTCAAAAATATTCAGTTCACTGATTAATAAGGTTGCTTCCGGACTTACTGTTATATATTTTCCCGGATTAACAGTAAGCACTTTATTATTGGCACTATAAAAAAAAGTTCCGTCATCACCTACTATCGAGTTCTCAATATGATCCGTATTCACTTGTTGAATAGGCTCATTTACATGGCGAATATTTTTTGTACTCGTATCTAATATATCAATGCCATTAAAGGTAGAAATCCATAAATTTCCAGAACTATCAAATCTAAAATTGTTGATATTGTTCGACGATAGTCCGTCGCTTTGCTGATAATTTTGAAAATGATGTTGTTTTCGATCAAAATAATATATTCCTCCACCATGGGTTCCAAGCCAAAGATTACCTTGTTTGTCATTGATGATGGCATTAATACTATTAAATTCAATAGCCGGTTTTCTTTCGGAAGTGATTAGAAAGGATTCAAATTTCCGTTCAACTAAATCGAATTTAGTGAAGCCATTCCCCCCATTCATGCCCAGCCAAAGCTCCCTGTTACCATCATACCATCCACAAATAAGATAGTTTGCCGGTAATCCATTTTTATTATTATAATGAGTAATTACTCTTGCCCGCTCATCCAATTCGTACAAACCATTATTCCAGGTACCCACCCATACATGTTTTTGTTTATCGGTAATAGCAAAATAAGGATTGCCCTCCAGAGAAATTTCTGACACAATTTTTGAATTTCGGAGATCCATCAGAAAAATTTTATTAATTCCGCCTAACCATAACAAGCTATCACCCGCATTTAATAAAACTCTATTACTCTTTTGTTCATTCCCATTTATTAGATAAATTTTTTGATTCTCAAGATCATACTTATAAAAACCATTCCTGGTTTCTAACCATAGATTATTTTTTTGCTTTACAAATGAATAGATAATGTGAGGAGTGCCGGAAGGAATTCCTCCTAACAAATATGTTTTAAGCAGGTTGGCATCATTTTCTATAATAAATAATCCTTCATTAGTTGATAGCCATTTATTATTATCCCGATCCTTATAAATTCGGTTAAAGATACCCGAAAAAACAGCTCCTGAGCTGGTAACAGAATGAGTAAAGGTTTCTGCTTTTTGCAGCCGCCAATAATAAATAACAGAGGGAACCAATTCAAAACTAAATACAGGATTAGCTTCATCGTCCGCAGAAAAATTGGAGATCTTCTGGTCAAAGAAAAGCGGAACCGAAGAAAGAAATCTATTGATAGTATCGTATTGGTACAACCGATTATTTGTTCTGTCATAGGCCCATAAAAAAGAATTGGTCTTGGCAAAAAAAGGTCGCTTATCCTTTAATTGGAAGATTTGCCAGTTGAATGGGTTATTTCTGTGATGAAAAAATGTTCCGCTTTTTATATCGAAAAAATTTAGCGCAAAATCAGTATTCATCCAGAATCCATTATTTGTACGATCATAGCTGATATTAAATAAGCTGGAAGATTCAGAAACCGAACCAGGATCTTGTTTGTTGTATACATAACAGGAAATACTATCAGTTAATGGATCTATTTTCCACAATCCATAGGAAGCGGCCCAGATATTTCCGTTCCTGTCCATAGCCAATCCCAGAACAGAATTCGAGATATTGTTATTTAAAGAAGCATTTTGCAGAAAATAATTCTTAAATACTCCTTTTCTTTTTTGATACCGGCAAACACCCCGCAATGTAGCCACCCATATATCGCCATTATTTCCTTCCAGCACTTTGTTACAAAAATTATTAGCGATCGAAGTTGAATCGTTTTTGCTATGCTGAAAAACATGGAAAGTAGAACCATCAAAGCGGTTCAGGCCATTTAATGTAGCAATCCAATAGAATCCATCCCTATCTTGAATGATTTCATTTACCTGGTTCGTAGAAAGTCCATTCACGGTTGATAGTCGCTCAACTCGGGTAACTCTTACCTGGCCATACAATGGATGTATTTCTTTTACCACTGAAAAAAAATACATCAAAATAAATAGAATTATTTTCGGCTGTCGTAAATGCATAGTCCTTCCATGTATATTTACCCTAAGTTAATTTAATTCAACATAAGAATATACAGTAGTTGGCATGCTAACGGCTCATACTTTAGTATGATTTAGTGAAGATTTATCAAACCGTGAAAAAATCTATCTTAAGGTTGAATAGTAGAAATAATAAATTACATCAACTAAAAATAATTAATCAGGAAAGAGTAAGTGCTTTGATAGTTACGCTGATTGTATGCTGAAATTTTTTTTTATTTTTCTACCTTCTCTATTAATTTTTCCAATACATAATACGTAATTGGACAAAAGGTAGAATTTTTCAACGTTAGCTTCGGGCGCTTTATAATAACATCTTCATCAGTATAAGGAAAACGATGGCAGTCGGAAGGCCGCTGATCATAAATTCCACACATATTATCGCTACCTAAAAAAGGGCAGGGTTTGGCATGTGCTACATAATCACCGTCGTCATCAGCAATTAAATAGGTTTCGATGAAATCACCTTCTTTCATCTTAAGGTATTTACTTATCCGTTTTATATCGGGCGTTTTAAATCGCGGCGAATAATTTTTGCAACAGGCAGCACATTGAAGACAATCTACCTTACTAAAGGCTTCTTCATGCAAATCGGGTAATTGACGCAATACAGCATTCTTATCAGCCCGGGCTAAAAAATTCTTATAGAGTTTTTGATGTTCAGCCGATTTCTTCTCCCATTGATTCAATAAATCTTTTGCCATTTATAAAATATTAACGGGCAAATATAGGCTCTATCCGCCACAGGTTGTACTTTTGTCTCTTTATAAAATGAGTTGAATGACCGGTATAAAAGAACAACTAATAATACTCATCAGCACACCTTTTTACCTGATATTAATAGGTATTGAATTATTGTTAAGCAATTATCAACATCAGAAATTATATACCTGGAGGGATACTGCGGCCAATGTATATTTAATGCTCGCCAACAGTCTTATTGATTTGTTGATACGTGGAATGTATTTAGGACTTCTTATTTTCACTTTTGAGAACAGGTTATTTCAATTTACCAACCCGGTAGTGTATTGGGTAATGTTATTTATCCTGGAAGATTTCTTATATTATTGGCTACACCGTTTCGACCATGAGATCCGTTTCTTCTGGGCAGTTCATGTTACCCATCATTCGTCTGAACAGATGAATTTTACAGTAGGATTTCGATCCTCGGTTTTTCAACCTCTTTACAGGTTCTTTTATTTTATACCACTTGCCTGGTTCGGTTTTCAACCTTTGGATATTTTATTTGTGTTTGCCGCTACTCAAATTTGGGGAATTTTTGTTCACACCAAACTCATTAATAAAATGGGCTGGTTGGAATATATTTTGGTAACCCCTTCGCATCATCGGGTTCATCATGCTTCCAACACAAAATACCTTGATAGAAATATGGGCATGTTTTTAATTGTTTGGGACAAACTCTTCGGAACATTTCAACCAGAGTTACCAGATGCCGAGTATCAACCGATCAGGTATGGGCTTACCAAACCGTTAGAAAAAGAAACACCGTCTACGATCGTATTTCATGAGTGGGACAACATACGAAAGGATATTAACCAACAGGGAATTGGATGGAAAGAAAAATTCAATTATATATTTGGTCCACCAGGCTGGAGCCATGATGGCAGCAAATTAACGAGTGAACAACTTCGGCAAATCGAGGGCGAAACTCTAACGGATTCAAGGATAGCTGGAGAAAAACCAATGATTACGCTTAAGAATATAAAGAACGATTAAGAGCAAGATAAAAGCAGTTACGAAAAAAATCTTCAGTAACCCAGAGAATTTATCACAAATCTATTTTATTTTTATTGTCCCTGTGGTTTTGCTACTCCTGTGATTTATATTGTTAGAAAAAATTTCCCATAGGCATCGGGTATGGTCTGGTATTACTTATAATCATTCGTCTTTTTCTTAACTTAGTTTAATGGATATTGTAATTAGAACTATTCAAAAATCGGATAATAAAGCCCTGGCCGTTATCATTCGAAATAGTTTAGCCGAATTTGGCGCAAATCATCCCGGTACCGTATATTATGATCCAACCACTGATTCACTTTATGAATTGTTTCAAACAAAAGGCAGTATTTACTTTGTAGCGCAACGTAATGGTGAAGTTTTAGGAGGTGCTGGTCTATTTCCTTCCGATGGACTGCCAGCGGGAATCGCTGAATTAGTAAAAATGTACTTAATTCCTGAAGCAAGGGGTATCGGACTTGGGAAATTATTAATTGAAAAAGTTTTATTGTTTGCAAAAGAAAGTAGCTATAAAAAAATATACATCGAAACAATGCCCGAATTAAAACAGGCGATGAAAGTGTATGAAAAATTTGGTTTCACCTACCTCCATGAACCGATGGGAAGTACCGGGCATACCGGGTGCAGTGTATGGATGTTGCTGGAAAGTCTCTAGTTTGTAGTTCTCTATGTTTGATATTAACCATTTTGAATTAAAACTTTCATAGGTGAATTCAGAAGAACCAACCAAAACCATAGACCACAAACCTCAAACCACCAATCTCACTTCAAATACGGGGCTAAATAAATAAAGCTTACCCGTTCGAACTTCAAGGCATTGATAACGCTTTCTTAATTTTTTTCCTTTCTTAAATATTCTTCCTTCGCCAATATCAAACAAATTTCCTTCGGCGAGCTGCTCCATCATAATCAATCCATCGTTCACCAAATCATATTTTTTTAATACCCGCATCAGCGCATCGTCTGAACAACTACTGGCGGGCAAATTATTCATCGATTGTTGCAACGACTGATTGATATCAACAGGAAAAATTTTCATTTCAAGAAAATCTTTGAGCAGCAATGCATAATAATTCTTCCATTCCCGCCCATGTGGTGCTACCCTGTTTCCATGCGCATTGAATGTAATTAAATGAGCCATCTCATGAATTAATGTTATAAGAAAAGAATATTTATTCAGGTTACTATTAATACTAATTCTATGTGTTTGATGATGGGTTGCATGACGATAGTCGCCCAACACCGTTTTTCGTTCCCGTGTAACCGTAAGATGAACCTTGTATTGATGCAGGTATTGAAGAATTTTTGCAACAGATGCTTCTGGAATAAACTGACGGAGGTATTCTAACGGTGCTTCTTTTTTAGGCATTCTTTTTTTGCTTGCTCACTTTCATTAATATTACCATTTCAAGAATAGTATATAACAGGTAAAAAGCCATGGAGCCAATGATTCCACCCTTATTAACTTCTTTACCCGAAATCATTATATATAAAAAAGATGAAATAAGGCAAAGCATCATTTTTATAAACATGCCTGCATAAATCATTCTCAGAAAACCCTGGGCGCGGTTATCAGAAAATGAACGGTAAAAAAAATAAAAGGAAATGGCTGTAGCTATAAAAAGAATAATATTCCCAACCAATAAAACATCTGAACTGATATTCCATTTAGTTAATAGGGATCTTGATCCAAATAAGCCCGCATTAATGAGCATAAAAACAATGGCTAAGGGCCTGAACGCTTTCAGAAAAGCGGGAGAAGTAACAATTGCATTCATAAAAACCAAACTGCTTATAAATAAATACAAAGGTACTACCATTGCTCCTATTATGGACAAATGGAAATAGAGAATTGGATGCAACGGAACACTGCCATCGCATCCAAATTAAAAATTCAAATGATTTTGATACCAGATCAGGCTGCTACAGAATTGTCGATTTTTTTCTCAACAATTGAACGGCTATTGCTATTTACAGTTGGAACGGATTCCGACATATGGCATTGCCCGTTGAAGTTGGCAGTAGGTTCAATTTGCAATTTGCCAGCATGAATATTTCCGGATATCTCACAACTGCCTTTTAATTGCAACAACTCTTTTGCTTTAATTGTTCCTTTTACTTTACCCATAATATCAGCTTGCTGACCGGCAATATCGCCTTCAACTACGCCATTAGCGCCAATAACAACTTTAGCTGTACAATGAATATTTCCCTGTAACGTGCCATCAATACGGATATCTCCATTACTGGTAATATCACCTTTAAGAATTGTGCCGGCTGCAATAAGACTTGCACCGCCACTGCCGGGAGCTTCCGACTGGTTGTCAGTTTTTGATTTTTGATTGAACATGGTATTGGTTTTAGTCGTCAATTTTTTCAGGCACTGGTATATCAAGAGTAGTAGTATCCGGCTTAACGGATGCATCTCCCTGCAACACACTTTTCATACTCTGCAAATACTGATCTTTATATTTCATCGCCGTTTCCAGCGAATCGGTTCTCATTTTTAAATCTCTCAATTCTTTAGTGGCATTGATATCACCATAACCCGGTATATATAATTTCAGCGGCGTAAAAACGATAAGTGCCACCGTTAAACCCGTTAACAGTACAAAAATGGTGCTAAGAACGATATAAACACTCAGTCTCGATAACTTAAACGTAACAACCTCTTCGTAAGTATCATCGTTCATAACTACCAGCCGATATCGGTTTCTCAGCCGCTTCAAAGTAGAGTTTGCATCAAGTCCTGTCATACTCAAAATTTGCGTTAAAATAAAGGTAGCCAAATAGGCTGAAAGGAAAGTTAAATACGAAGAGAAAAAATTGCGATAGTTTTATAATAATTTTCTTGAAAATCAGTTATTAAGCAATTAGTTTGCGCTGCAAATATTCAACAGTTTTGACCCGGATTACTTTCCTTGCGCTGCTGCTCCTTATTGGAGGGTTGATAGATTTATCAGCTCAAAGCATACCTGCGCTCAGTTTTGAAATAAAAAAGCCACAGAAATTAGAGAATAAAAAATTAGGCTCGGAACGGGGTGCCGATAAAAAATTTACTGCAACCCGTCGTTTTTTTAAAAAAACCAATACCAAAATAAACAGGCATTTTAATTCGAAAGAAAAACAAAACGAAATTATCGCCCGGGCAAAGGAATCGCAAAA
>JANNEK010000266.1:0-16489 GCA_031378605.1 Chitinophagaceae bacterium
GTTCCATGCTTGAGCGATCAATTGATACATCCTTTCGTACAAAACAATTGGCGTAACAAAGTTTATAAAAAGATTTAAAATGGAGCACAGGTATTATATTGAAATCGCAGACAAAGCGGGCTCAATTAAACATTCAGAAATGAACCATGCTAATATGCTGCATGGAGAAAACCCCGCAATGGGTATGACAGGGCATAACCATCACGCGATGATGATTGCAGATTTTAAAAAACGATTTTATGTAGTACTTGTTCTTACCATTCCAATTATGCTGTTATCCCAAATGATACAGCATTGGTTAGGTATTCATTGGCAGTTTCCGGGTTCGCAATATGTGCTGTTTACTTTGTCAACCATTGTATTTTTTTATGGAGGCTGGCCTTTTTTAAAAGGATTGGTGGCCGAAGTAAAAGGTAAGAACCCCGGTATGATGTTTTTGATTGGCTTCGCGATTACTGTTGCTTTCGCATATAGTGTAGCGATTGTATTTGGTTTGCAGGGAATGGACTTCTTTTGGGAATTAGCAACACTAATTCTCATTATGCTTCTTGGGCATTGGATAGAAATGAAATCCGTTGCAGGGGCTTCGATAGAACTGGAATTACTGGTGAAGCTAATGCCAGCCGATGCTCATATGGTAATGCCCAATATGGTACATGATGTAAAGACCGAAACATTAAAAGAGAACGATCTTATTTTAGTAAAGCCAGGCGAAAAAGTGGCAGCCGATGGCATAATCTTGGAAGGTGAAAGTTATTTAAACGAAAACATGCTAACAGGGGAAAGTAAGCCAGTGCAAAAAAGAACAGGCGATAAAGTAATTGCCGGGGCAATCAATGGGAATGGTTCAATAAAAGTTACTGTTTCGCATGCTGCAAAAGATTCTTATTTATCACAGGTTATAAAGTTGGTGGAAAATGCCCAAAAATCAAAATCAAACACCCAACTATTAGCAGACAAATCAGCAAAATGGCTTACCCTTATTGCATTGGTTACAGGCATCGCCACATTTTTATATTGGTATCTCACCGGGCAGTCATTGGCTTTTGCAATGGAACGAATGGTAACGGTAATCATTATATGTTGCCCCCATGCTTTGGGTTTGGCAGTTCCGTTGGTAGTTGCAAAATCAACAGCATTATCGGCTAAAAACGGTCTGCTTATTAAAAACAGAACAGCATTTGAGAATGCAAGAAAAATTACAACGATCGTTTTTGATAAAACGGGTACATTAACTGTGGGAAAATTTAACGTATCAAAAATTGTTTCGTTGCAAAAAGAGTTGAACGAAAATGAAATCATTCGCCTTGCATCAGCATTGGAACAGAAATCAGAACATCCCATTGCAACGGGCATTTTGCAAAAAGTAAAAGATTTATCAATTACTATTCCCGCAACAGAAAACTTCAAAGCCATCACAGGAAAAGGTGTTGAAGCCACTGTAGAACGCAAAAAAATATTGGTAGTAAGTCCGGGATATTTAAAAGAAAATAATCTGGTAATACCCGAAGGCTTTACAGCCAACGATCGCGAAACAGTGGTGTTTGTAATTATCAACAGCCAATTGGCTGGGTATATTGCTCTGTCAGATGAAATTCGTCCTGAATCAGCAGTAGCCATCAAGATACTAAAGGAAAATAATATCAAATCAATTTTATTAACAGGCGATAACAGCAAAGTTGCAAAAAGTGTAAGCGATACGTTGGGTATGGATAGTTTTATTGCAGAAGTATTACCACATCAAAAACTGGAAAAAATAAAAGAACTCCAACGTAATGGCGAGTTTGTAGCTATGACGGGCGATGGGGTAAATGATGCACCTGCTTTAGCCATTGCAGATGTAGGAATTGCAGTTGGTAGCGGCAGCGATATTGCAGCCGAAACCGCAGGTATTGTTTTAGTAAACAGCAACCCAAAAGATATAGCGAGTCTTATCTTATTTGGCAAAGCTACTTACCGAAAAATGATACAGAATTTAATTTGGGCTACGGGTTACAATATTATTGCATTGCCGTTGGCAGCAGGTGTTTTGTACAAACAGGGTATTTTACTAAGCCCTGCCGCCGGTGCGATTTTAATGACAGCAAGTACTGTTGTTGTTGCTATCAATGCGAGTATGTTGAAAGTAAGAAATATTAAATGACATTAAAAAGAATCGTTAAATGGATTTTCAAAAAACGCTGCGTAAAAAAGTGTTGCCGTTAGTAGTATTTTTTATATTGCTCATATCAAATGTATTTTCTCAAACAATAATTCGTTACGACTTATATGTAAAAGATACTGTCGTTAATTTTTCAGGAAAAGAAAAAAGGGCAATTGCTGTAAATGGCCAAATCCCTATGCCAACACTCACTTTTACCGAAGGCGATACCGCAGAAATTTATGTACATAACGAACTGAACGAGGAGACATCTTTGCATTGGCACGGATTGTTTTTACCCAATCAATTCGATGGCGTACCAAACCTTACTCAAATGCCTATCAAGCCACATACTACTTATTTGTACAGGTTCGCTATCATTCAACACGGCACACATTGGTATCATAGCCACACAGGCTTGCAAGAACAAATTGGTATGTATGGCTCAATGATATTAAACAAAAAAACAAAAGACATTGTGAAAAGAAAGGATGTTGATGGTTTATCAACCGTTCCAATAATATTAAGTGAATGGACGGATATGAACCCCAATAACGTACACCGCATGCTACACAATGCAACAGATTGGTTTGCCATCCAAAAAGGAACTACACAAAGTTATATCGAAGCTATTCGAAGCAGGCATTTTAAAACAAAAGTTACCAACGAATGGAAACGAATGAATGCGATGGATGTAAGCGATGTGTACTACAATAAATTTTTAATAAATGGAAAAAATGAAAGCCAACTTTCGCAATTTAATGGTGGCGACAAAGTACGTTTAAGAATTTCAAATGGTGGTGCTTCAACTTATTTTTGGCTTACGTACGCCGGTGGAAAAATAACTGTTGTAGCAAACGATGGTAATGATGTTGAGCCGGTAGATGTAGACAGATTACTTATTGCCGTTTCAGAAACTTATGATGTAATCCTTACAATTCCTGCCGACAGTACGGCTTATGAATTTTTGGTAACTTCTGAGGACCGAACAAAATCTGCATCCTTATACATAGGAAATGGAATTAAACAACTTGCTTCGCCATTGCCCAAACTAAAATATTTTGAAGGCATGAAGATGATGAATGGCATGATGAAAATGAATGGTAACCTTAACGATATGAATATGCAGATGAGCCTGAACCAAATGGATATGAATGTGGTAATGTATCCGGAAATTACAGGAGATGCAAAAAAAAGCAACGACGACAAAATGGGCAGCATGAAAATGACTGCCGATGATTATAACAGTAATCAGCTTTCAGATATTGTTACATTAAATTATGTTATGCTAAAATCACCTGTAAAAACGAATCTTCCTGTTTTCCCCTCGGAGGTTAGGGGGCTTAAGGAATTACGTTTTGAATTATCTGGAAATATGAACCGTTATGTTTGGAGTTTAGATAATAAAGTAGTTTCTGAAACTGATAAAATATTAATAAAGAAAGGAGAAACCGTCAGAATGATTCTATACAATGGCTCAATGATGCGGCATCCAATGCATCTGCACGGGCATGACTTTAGAGTGATTAACGGGCAAGGCGATTATGCACCGTTAAAAAACACCATCGATATTATGCCAATGGAAACCGATACATTAGAATTTGCAGCAACCGAAAGCGGGGATTGGTTTTTTCATTGCCATATTTTATACCACATGATGGCCGGAATGGGAAGGGTTTTTCGTTATGAAAATTCACCACCGAATACCGAAATACCAAACCCGAAGTTTGCGCAACGCAAACTATTTGCAGATGATAGAAAATTTCATTTAATGGCTGAAAATGATTTTGCAAGCAACGGAAATGATGGAATGGCAATGCTTTCAAATACTCGTTGGAGTATTGGCACCGAGTGGCGGTTGGGCTACACAACACATCATGGACAAGAAACAGAAACACATTTTGGAAGATACATTGGTAAAATGCAATGGCTAATGCCTTTTATTGGTTTTGATTGGCGGTATAGAAAATTAGCAATAAGTGAACCAGAAAAAAATCTTTTCGGGCAAATAAACACTAAAGACAACAGACGGCAATTTAGTTTAGGTATTGAATATACATTGCCAATGCTTGTAAAATTACAAACAGAAATATACCACGACGGAAATATAAGGGTGCAGCTAATGAGAGAAGATGTTCCGGTTTCTAAACGGTTACGTTTTAGTTTTATGCTCAACACCGACAAAGAATATATGGCTGGGCTCAAGTACATTGTTGGCAAAAACCTTGGGCTATCTACACATTATGACAGCGACATGGGCCTTGGTGCAGGTGTAACGTTTAACTACTAACTCAATGAAATAATTTCAGCCGGGTAGTCATATTCCGTTTTACTAAATCAACTACACAGCTTTCATTGTTACCTTCAACTTCAGTTTTTCAATCATCATCGGTTCTAGCCTGACTTAATACTAATTTCCGTATTTCAAATATTACTTTCCGTTATTGGCAATCCTAATAGGCGATGTAATCATTATATACTTCTTAGTCCAACTTCACATGAGCTCTCCGATGTACGAATTCAAAAAAGAAAAAAAAGTGGATTACTTTTCACAAAACAGGTTTACTTACGAACATACCACTGTAATACTTCCGATAAGCAAATCCTAAAAACAAGTTTGGTAAAATCAGAAATACGCCCATTAACCATCCGGAAGGAACTAAAATGATGTGATATAGGAATACATTTAAACTAATGGGGAATACTACAACAGCGGAAAAAGGGGCGCATCGATTAACCAAGAGAGATATGCCGCCTATAATCTGAATCGATTTTATCATAGGGTAAAAGTATCCTGCACCGGTGAGGGCGGCTTTAAATGCCGCTACCCTACCAGTATGATTTGGTTGATAGGGAATAAAATGCAAAAAATAATCCATGCCAAAGACCAGGTAAATAAATCCAAGCAGGATCCGGGAAGTCATCGTTGCCTTTTTCATTACGTTATACTTTTACATGATCATCAATTATTCACTATAACTCACTCAATAGATGCACCAGTTATGGAAATAGTAAACTAAAATAGGATTAAATATACATAGGATCTCAATATGTTAAGTCCTGGTTGGTATTGTTTATATTCACGCTTAGGAACTGCCGCGAACAAAGTAGTTTGCACAACCGGGGCGAAGGGAAAAAACTCAACTATATATCGTTATTCAAATTTTGTCTCGATAGGATGTTCATTAATTTGTATTTTGGTATAAATTGTAGTCAGAATTATTTACCGGCATTTGTATCGTGCGTTAGTACAACTAACGCCCCACGGCACAGAGCCACGTCACAGTTATCGGATATACTAAACAATCGTACAACAATACAACAATGAGCGAAGAGATTAAAAAATATAATAACCAGCACAGTTTAGAACACAAAGCAATTTGTAACTTACTTGCTCAGACTATTGACAACGAGTTGACCGAGGCAGAATGTAAGATTTGGCACGCACAACCTGTTTGGTTTTTAGACGGTAACCCGATTGTTGGCTATAGCAAGCAGAAAGCAGGATGGCGCCTGATGTTTTGGAGTGGTGCTGACTTTGAAGAAGATAATTTAAAAATAAGAGGCAAAAAATTTAAAGATGCTTCTATTTTCTTTACTATTATTGACCAAATCAATACAAAAGAACTTAAACGTTGGCTGAAAAAATCAAGAGACATACAGTGGGATTACAAAAACATAGTAAAAAGAAAAGGACGATTAGAAAGGTTGAAATAGATTGAGATAGTAACCTAAAAAATATAGGGAATGAACAACACAAACAATCACGATGAGCGTTTTGCAAAAATGACATTCGCTTCGGTGTATCCACTTTACCTCACAAAAGTTGAGAAAAAAGACAGAACAAAAGAAGAATTACACCAGGTAATTAAGTGGTTAACTGGTTTTGATGAAAAAAAACTACAGAAACTCATTGAAGAAAAAGTAACTTTTGAAAAATTCTTTCAGAATGCTACACTAAACCCAAATGTTCATCTCATTACTGGTGTAATCTGCGCTTATCGGGTGGAAAAAATCGAAAACCCGTTAACGCAACAGGTAAGGTATTTGGACAAGTTGATTGATGAATTAGCTAAGGGACGTAAAATGGAGAAGATTTTGCGAGTTGCCTAAAGCTACTATCGAACGATTTAATAAGGTCTTACTTATACTATAAAAGGTCAACGACACAACAAATAGAAACATATCCTGTAACACCGGGTTTTGCGCAAGTGTAGCTTCACAACTAAGCATCAGCTAAATGCATAACTTGCCCAGCCGTTGTGGTATCCAAGTTTTGGTCAGGGCTGTAAAACAACTTACAAGTTTAGTTCGTAACTTCAAAAGATGTTTACAATCATCAGTAATTACAGGTGGTTGGTATACTACTGCCCTACCAGTACAAAGCCATGCCCGTTAGCAGTAAGTGTAACGAACAATATCATAAACGATAAATATTCAGATAAAATGAAAAAGATATCATTAATAGTTTTAGTTATTACAGCATCTTTTCTTTCAGGCTTCGCATTTAAGACAATAATTACAAAAAAAAATAAACAAACAACAAAAATGAAAAAAGTAACTGGCATTGGTGGCGTTTTTTTTAAAAGCAAAGACCCAAAAAAAATGAAAGAATGGTATCAAAAACATCTTGGTTTAAACACAAACCCATATGGGGCAACTTTTGAGTGGTATGAAGGTGCAGACAGCACAAAGAAAGGACAAACACAATGGACTCCGTTTCCTGAAATTACAAAATACTTTGAACCTTCAGCAAAGGACTTCATGATAAATTACAGGGTTGAAAACCTCAAAGCACTTGTTGAGGAATTAAAAAAAGACGGCGTAACTATTCTGGACGCTATTGAAACTTATGACTATGGTAAATTTGTACATATTCTTGATGCAGAAGGGAATAAAATTCAACTATGGGAACCTATTGATTGAGTATCGCAAAATAGTTGGTGGACGAAGCAAATGATTACCCAAAAACAACAACAGACAAGAACGCCCTACCATTGACATCAGGTTTTGTGCAATTGGGGGTTAACGGAAGAACAATCATCTGCAGTATATAACCCTGATTATTTTCTGCAGACATAATGCTGCCCGGCTACAACTTTAAACATTTGCCTCAGTGATTAATTTACTTCAATTCCTGGCAGACAGTTGTCAATTCCCCAA
Source organism: Chitinophagaceae bacterium (assembly GCA_031378605.1). Lineage (GTDB taxonomy): Bacteria > Bacteroidota > Bacteroidia > Chitinophagales > Chitinophagaceae > Endoryza. The sequence continues at coordinate 7,304 of JANNEK010000266.1, forward strand.
CTGGAAATAGCCCCAAACACTGTATGCCATTTTTTGTGTTACTTCAAGGGTTGAGGGTAGGCAAACACTTTATCGTATACAATTAGTTCTTCTTTATACTGGAAAAAACCAAATCATTAAGAAATAAAATTATTTCCGACTCTGCTTTATTCTTTCCAAAGTCTGTAAGTGACGGAAGGTTCTTCATAAAAAAATTCTGAAAATGTGCCATTTCAATAATAGTAGTAGCCAATGACTTTGGATATTTATACTTTGGACTACTTTCTAAAATTATATTCCCAATAACTGCACAGAGATCCTTATAGGGTTTAAAAAAATGATGTTTATTATCTTCGCCCACTTGTTTGGTCAGATATGCTTTTGAACCCTCTGAAATTACTATCTGGTGCAGTAAACTTTCATTTACGTAAATTGTTTTTCCGTCATCTTCTACCGTTGTTGCCAATAGCTTTATTATCTTTTTTAGCTTTACAACCGGGTCCTTAACATTATTCGTTTGAAAACTTATCTGATATTCAAGCCAGCCCCAATACCAGGATATAATGTATATAAGTAACCTATGCTTATTTTCGAAGTAGCGGTAAATTCCGGCTTCGGTTGTGCCTATATCCTCCGCCAACTTCTTAAATGTAAATGCTTCAAAGCCATTTTGTGAAATCAATTGAATGCTGTGTTTAATTATGTTCCTCCCTAACTCCGTATGTTCTGGGTTACGGAGATATAATTCCTCATTCATTTTTATTTGTAACTGCAATTTCATTTCTGACTGTATTGAGTTGAATTTCTAAAAATACGAGCCAAAGCTATGTAAAAAATATTTTACCATTATTTATGATAGTAATGCTATCTTTTAAAATATTACTCCTATCTTCGTCCAATAATCTTAAAAGAGTATGAACCAGCTAAACTTATTCAAACACTTAAAGAATGATTTGCCTGCCAGTATCGTAGTATTTTTTGTTGCTGTTCCACTCTGTCTTGGAATTGCATTGGCATCGGGTGCCCCACTATTTGCAGGTATAATTGCAGGTATCGTAGGTGGTATTGTAGTTGGTATTGCAAGTGGTTCACCATTGGGAGTTAGTGGCCCGGCCGCTGGTTTGGCCGTAATCGTTTTAACTTCTATTGCAACACTTGGTGGTTCCTGGACGGCATTTTTAATGGCGGTTGTTTTAGCAGGGGTTTTTCAATTGATTTTGGGATTTGCAAAAGCTGGCTTTGTGGCCTACTTCTTTCCAACTTCTGTAATCAAGGGAATGCTTACAGGTATTGGCTTACTGATCATTTTAAAACAAATTCCCCACGCTTTGGGTTGGGATAAAGACGCATTTGGAGATACTGAATTTTTTCAAGCAGACGGGGAAAATACGTTTTCAGAAATTATAAAAGCGTTGGATTTTATAACACCTGGTGCGGTATTAATTGGTTCAATTTCTTTAGCAATTCTTATTTTTTGGGATAAAATATTAAGCAAAAAACATAGAATTTTCAGTATCATCAACGGGCCTCTTGTTGTAGTAGCATTTGGCATTTTGATGTTTAACTTATATAAAAATGGTATGCTTGATTTTACTTTAAATGATAAACAAGTAGTTGCAGTACCAGTACCAAAATCAATTTCAGAGTTCTTCGCTCAATTTACTTTCCCCGATTTTTCGGCACTGGCTAATTTTGAAGTTTGGAAAATTGCCATCGTACTGGCTATTGTAGCAAGTTTAGAAACACTGCTTTGTGTAGAGGCAACCGATAAACTTGATCCCGACAAAAGAATTACTCCAACAAACAGGGAATTGAAAGCGCAAGGTTTAGGAAATGTTATTTCGGGCTTAATAGGCGGATTACCTGTTACACAAGTTATTGTTCGGAGTACGGCGAATATATCTTTTGGTGGTAAAACAAAACTATCTGCGATTCTTCATGGTGTTTTTTTATTGATAAGTGCATTAACGATAGCAAGTATATTGAATATGATTCCGTTGGCAAGTTTGGCAGCCATACTTTTAATGGTAGGTTACAAATTGGCAAAGCCATCACTTTTCAAGGATATGTACAAATTGGGTTGGGAGCAGTTTATTCCTTTCACCGCAACAGTGGTCGCAATTTTAGCCACCGACTTATTAAAAGGAATTACAGTAGGAATACTTTTTGGGATATTTTATACACTGCGCCATAGCTACCGTAATTCACATCATTTAAAAGATACAGAAAAAACCGAAGACGGGCAGGTGGTACATCATATAGAACTTGCACAGGAAGTTTCATTTTTTAATAAGGCAAGTGTAATGACAGTATTGGATGAAATACCGGCCAATTCAAAAGTAATTATTGATTGTTCGAAATCGAAATCCATTGCATATGATGTCATTGAATTGATAAAAAACTATGAAATAAATGCAAAAACGAAAAACATAAGCGTTGAGAAAATAAATTTTATAGAGCAGTAAAATGACATTCAAAAAGAACCAACTACTTAACACAATAGTTTTTCTGCTTTTTAGTATTCCTGTTAATGCTCAAAAAAGCGATGTGGGCAACTGGTTTATCTATTTCGGAAATCAAAAAATAACAAAAAAATGGAATTGGCATAACGAAGTACAGTATCGCAATTATAATTTTATTAGTGATATAAATCAGTTGCTTTTAAGAACAGGAATTGGTTATAACCTAACAGAAAACAATAACAATATTTTATTAGGTTATGGTTTTATAAATACACAAAAGTACCTGCCAAATTCAAATGTAAAGGTTAGTTCAAATGAACATCGCATTTTTCAGCAGTTAATCACACGTCAAAAATTTAATAGAGTTTACCTGCAACACCGGTATAGAATAGAAGAACGATTTTTACCAGGAGATTTTCAGATGCGGTTTAGATATTTTTTAGCACTGAATATTCCAATAAACAAAACCATGATGGACGAAAATACTCTTTACCTGTCGGCATACAATGAAATTTTCATAAACGGGCAACAAAATCTTTTTGATAGAAACCGTTTGTACGGAGCAGTAGGTTATTTCGTAAATAAAAATATTAAAGTAGAAGCAGGCTTTATGGCACAAACACTAGAAACCAGTAACAGAAACCAATTTCAAATAGTAGTGTTTAACAATATTCCCTTCAATAACAATTAAAAAAATAAACATGAAGACATTAACAAAAGAAATGCAAACTGCCATTACTCCTTCAATGGCTTTAGAACTTTTAAAAGAAGGGAACAAGAGATTTGTAAATAATCTAAAAGTAAACCGTAATCTTTTACAGCAGGCAAATGAAACCTCCGACGGGCAGCATCCATTCGCCGTTATACTTAGTTGTATCGATAGCCGAACTTCTGCTGAATTAATTTTTGATCAGGGTTTAGGAGATGTTTTTAGTGTTCGAATTGCAGGAAATATTATCAATGAAGATATTTTGGGCAGTATGGAATTTGGGTGTAAGGTGGCTGGCTCAAAAATTATAGTTGTTTTAGGACATACTAAATGCGGTGCAGTGAAAGGTGCATGCGATCATGTAGAAATGGGTAACCTCACTGCATTGCTAAGCAAAATAAGACCTGCGGTTGATGACGAACTTACTACGGTAGAAAATCGAAATTCAGGCAATGGTGACTTTGTAGAAAAAGTGGCGAAAATAAATGTAAAGCGGACCGTAAAATCTATTATTCAACGCAGCCCTATTTTGAAAGAAATGATCGAAAAGGGAGAAATAGGAATTGTTGGTGGTACACACGACATTTCAACAGGGCAGGTAACTTTTTTTGACGATACGATAATTACACCATCTTAAGAGACGTATCCGAAAACAAATAGAAAGACAACAAACGGCGAAGAAGGGTATATACCTAACAAGGGGGGCTTAGCAAAATGGGAGCTTGCACTTATTATCTTCGTCGTTTGCAATTCTATTGCACCTAATATTCAGATGGCTTTATCTATTCAACTTTTTGTTGTTATCTTCAACTGAATTTTTTCAATCATCATCGGTCAGGGCTGACATAATACCAATTCCATCTATTCGGGTATCCCTGTTTGTTGGTGATAATTCAAGAAGGTTATGACTTTATTCCAACTAATCAGTATTGCCACTTTCAGCAGTTTATTTTTTTTGGCAATACTTACCGTGGCTAAAAAGAATAACCCGGTAATAGGTTATCGTTTTCTTTCTCTTTTTTTTATACTTGTTTCCTTCATTTTTGCTGACGAAGCCTTTACTATTACAGGAGTTTACAATTTTTATCCTGGCCTCGTCATTATTTTTCAGCCAGCCACTTTTGCAGTGGCCCCTGCATTTTACCTGGCAGTAGTATATTTAACTTCTGTAAATAAAAAAATATCTCTGGGTATTCTCGTTCACTTTATTCCTTTTGTTTTAGTGATGACCCTGTTTATTATTAACGCTGTTACTTATCCGTTTACTGAGAGATCTTTTACAGTTACGGGTAAAGTAATGGAAAGAACTGCAGATTTAATTTTTATCGTTTTCTTGTTTGTACAGGTGTTTACTTACTTATATTTTTCTTCAAAGAAATTAAAACGACATAGAAATAATCTTCCGCTATTTGCTTCCAACTTAAGCGGCAATGAGTATGACTGGATAAACAAACTAATTATCGGTTTACTTGTTTTATGTATCGTATGGCTTGCAGAAGCAGTACTTGATAATTTGCAAACGTCTTTCCTTTTTTCTTTTATTTACCTGGCTGGTACTTACTATCTGGGCATACAGATAATACAACAAAAAGACGTTTTCCCTTTTTCACAAGAACAAAAAGAAAGTGTAGCTGCTATCATTGGTGAAAAGGAGAACCGCAGGCAGGAGTCAGCGATTATTTCCGACACGGCAGGAATTAATCCGAAAGAATTAATAAAAATCAAAGCCGAGAGAAAACAGGTACTTTCAGAAGAAAAAATACAATTGTATAAAGTTCAGATTCTACAATTAATGGAAGATGCCAAACCGTATTTAGACTGTGATTTAACCCTGCCAAAGTTAGCAAGTATGCTTCTTTTAAATACTTATCAAACTTCCTATCTTATTAATTCCTGTTTCTCAGAAAATTTTTACACGTTTATCAATAAATACCGGGTAGATGCATGTAAAAAAATGTTGGAAAATAAAGAGTATGCTAACTTAAGTATTTTAGGTATCGGGTACGAAGCAGGGTTTAATTCCAAGACAGCGTTCAATACTACTTTTAAGAAGATCACGGGCTATTCTCCGATGGAATATCAGGATCAAATTAATCAAACCAAAAAACGGAATTAGTTCGTCTTTATCAACAATTTCAAAATCAACAGTTTAAAAATAAAAATACCCATCCATCGGAACGAAAGATTTTTTATAGTCAGGTAATTTTGTTTCCTATATTATCTGAAGATGAAGATGCGAAAATATTTTTTTGTCCATGTTTTATACCTGCCGATTTTTCTACTTAGCAATCCAAGAATAGTCCGGTTATTTAATTTAAACAGTTCCTTCAGATTGAGAATAAATTTACTGATTTCAGTTTCCTATTTCGGAAATTCCTTATCGACCTTGGCACTATTCTTTAACAGTAATTTTTCCAAAGCCGACAATGAACCAACATAAAATATCAAAAAAAATGAGAACAACCATTATTATGCTTGCGATAGTTTTATCAACCACTACTTGTAAAAAAGAAAAGGTTATAACAGCTACTTTTACAGAAACGAAAGTTAGTTTGACAACCCATAACCTGACATCGTTCTCTATAATTAAAAATTCAAAATATTTAGTTGTTTTTGAATCTGGATTAGGTGATGATCATGCCGTTTGGAACAAAAAGGATATTCCGTCTCAGATTAGTAAAACATTTGATGTTTTACTTTACGACAGAGCAGGCTATGGAAAATCGGAAGATGGGCCCGTTCCAAGAAATATCAACAAATTACAAAGCGAATTGAGCAGAATAATTGACAGGTTCTCGAACGGAAGAAAACTAATACTAGTTGGACATTCTTTAGGGGGGATGATAATAAGAGATTATGCCATTAAAAATCCAACTAAAATAGCGGCATTGTTATTTGTTGATCCATCACATGAGTTTTATAATCATCCATCTCAAGCAGATGAAGATATGATATACAATTTTTTTAAAAATGCTTACGGCCTCAATTTTGGTGGAACAGTTGAATCAAAAGAATTGATAGAAAACAGTCAATACCTGGCAACATTAGCCGATTTGCCAAATGTACCTATAACAGTATTAACGAGTATGAAGGTGGACGCAACACATTCTTCCACAGACCGACAAGCATGGTACAATGCACACGAGTTATTAAAAAATGGGGTGACGGATTTTACTCATTCCACAACTACAAATTCAGGACATTATATAATGATAGACGAACCTAAATTTGTGATTGATAATTTTAATTTATTAGTTTCTAAACTGCAATAAACTACCACGAACAGGAATTCGCCACAACTAGAGATAACAAACAACGTCTCAATTTCAGTATTTCGTTTTGGCTCTTTGTTGTAGGGTGGGCCGATGTTCACTAATTCTCCCTTCCTGCAAGCCCAACTTCATTTGATCAATTTGTGCAAACCATGACTCTTGCCATTTCCAACAACATTTTTCGGGTTTTTTTGGCATGCTTTAAATAATATAAAAAATATTTTACCACTTCCTGCCTGCATACACCTATATTTCTATTATAGATGGAATGGCTTAGCCTGGATTTTACTTTATAATTTCGGCAGTACTATTTTAATCAATCTCATTGGGTGGTTAAATGAGTGAAAAATTCCCTGCCTTATAACTTATTATGAAGAATGAACAAAATTGCTGATTTAGGTTTGCGGATTGAAGACTAAATTTGACTAATCAATAAGTTAAAAATATGAATCCAAAAGTCGACTGGTTTTTTAATAAGGCTACAAAGTGGCAAGAAGAATATTCAGTGTTGCGATTAATTGTTCTTGACTGTGGACTATCAGAAGAATTAAAATGGGGATGTCCATGTTACACATTTCAAAAAAGTAATGTTGTTTTAATACATGGGTTTAAAGATTACTGTGCCTTATTATTTATGAAAGGTGTTTTGATAAAGGACACAAAGGGGATTTTAATTCAGCAAACAGAGAATGTACAAGCTGCCCGGCAAATTCGTTTCCGTACTGTTCAAGAAATATTGAAACTGAAATCTATATTGAAAACATACATTAAAGAAGCGATTACTATTCAAAAAAAAGGTTTGCAAGTAGAATTAAAAAAAGCAAGCGACTACAAAATTCCTGAAGAATTTAATAATGTATTAGGCGACATGCCGGAATTAAAAACGGCATTTCAAGCACTGTCGCCAGGGCGACAAAAAAGTTATATATTCTATTTTTCTTCTGCTAAACAATCCAAAACAAGAGAAGCGAGAATTGAAAAATTCATACCAAAAATCCTTAACGGGAAAGGATTAGAAGATTAACAAAAAACATAGGCAAACGCTTTTATGAAGCCAAGCAAAAAGAGCCTTGGTAGAACTGGAATATAAATCCATGTAAATGTCTAGTATAAATATTGAATTAGAAAAAACGAACGATACCAAAATTTGAAACAAAACATCTGCGAAAAAAGTTATTCCAAATAAAATAGGCTTATGTTGCACGAGGTGTGAGCGCAATAATCAACACGGGCAATTCTAATTTACTCTCGTTCTTTTTTTACAAGCATTGCTAAATAGTGGTTAGTAACGCCAACCAACAATTTTTATTCATCGGTAGTTCCATCCAAACTGAATTTTATTTCCATCACTTCACATTAATAAATAAAAATATCGAAATGAAAGCCCTGTTTATAAGCCCAATGATACCCTCTTTGAATATTAAAGTGACCGGGAAATTCTTTACAGATATTTTAGGTTTTTCAACCGTTATGGACGCAATGGAATACGCCATTTTTATGAAAGACAACTTATCGGTTCATGTTTTACGGGCAGGTAGTGATATTGGACAAATGGAGTTTTATATGGAGGTAGCCGACATTGACGGACTTTGGAATTCAATTAAAGAAAAGATCACAGAGCTAAAACATAAGGAGCCATTCGACCGTGAGTATGGAATGAGGGAAATTCATATAGAAATTCCACAAACGAGAACACTTTTATTCATTGGACAAGCATTAGCGATTTGACACGATCCGCATCGATTGCTAACAAAGGGTTAGTATAATCGGAGTTTGAAGGAAGAACTATCATCTTTAATAGAAATCTTAGCTTTACATTTGGTGGACAGAATTTTGCCAGACAGTTGTTCGTGACATCAACTTTTAATAATAAATTTAGCTCCATATCAGGGAAAATAGTTAGTCGATTCCAAAATTGTACAAAGCCTCGTTCGTACTTTTGACAAAGGCTCCTATGCTGTTACGGATTAGTTAGAAGGAGGTGAGGTATTATTTCTTTCTGCAAATGGAGAAAGACTTTTTAGTATCATTGATAAATGGTCTGGCTCAATGGACAAGTATACATTGAATGTGAACGTCGGAATTACAACATAATTGGTAATAATAGAGATCAACGAAGACAATGAATCCTAATTAAAAGGTACTTTGCCAAAAGCACTTGAAAGCGAACGATCTTTAGCTTAAAATTGATATTATAGAATGAAGAATTTAAAAAATTATACATCGGCAGCATTAATATTCTTATGTAAAATTGCTTTTACACAAAGTCAGGGGATGGTTATCCCTTTTCAATTAACTGAATACAACAATATTTCGGTTACAGCTACCTTAAATGAGATAGATACTATTCACCTAATGTTTCATACCGCAGCTAGTTCAGTTACGATAACGGAAGAGGCAGCAAAAAAAATTAAGAGTCTTACTTTTAATAAAACTACGGACGGAATCAAAAGTTGGGGTGGCGAAGAGAATTCTGCGAGGCTTAGTGAAAATAATTCACTGCAAATAGGAGAAATAAAAATAAAAGGAGTTTCAATCTGGGAAAATAAATACTCTGGTCAAAAAACAGATGGAAAGTTTGGAATTGACCTGTTTAACGATAAGGTGATTAACATAGATTTTGAGAAAAAGGTATTAATAATTTCTACATCGCTACCAAATAACATAAGAAAATATGAAAAACTCAGATTGATCGTTGAAAATGAAATGATGTTTATAGAAGCACGTTGCAAAATAGATAAAAGTTTTTTTGAAAATAAATTTT
>JANNEK010000333.1:0-5159 GCA_031378605.1 Chitinophagaceae bacterium
CACACCTTTATCCATCAGAGCGGAAGACCGGGCTCGAACCGGCCACCCCGACCTTGGCAAGGTCGTGCTCTACCAAATGAGCTACTTCCGCTTATAAAAGAACTTAACTATTATTACCACATAACCAATATGGGTTTATCCTATAATTTTATTGTGCTCTACCAAATGAGCCTGCCTACCGTCAGGCAGGCTACTTCCGCTTATTATAAAGAACTTTTTTATAGGGATGCAAAAATAGGAATTGTTTAATTCCTGCAAAATTTAAACCTTGTATTTTTTACTTATTTGTATTTAGGCGTGTATTCTGAACTGGGTTGAATAGTAACTTCCGGTCTTCCTTTATAGCTTTTAGTATACAAACTAAATGCGCATCCAAATGTGAAAGCAATAAAAAGTAATACCTGTAAGTAAAACAGGAAAACAGAAGAATTAACCCAACTGTGTTTGAAATCTTTGCTTTGAGAAGCAGATGCAGATTGCTGTTCCATAGTAACCAATTAATTAGCTTACAAAAATAATACTTCGATGCTAAAAATCAGCTTTTGTTTTCAACAATTTCCGAGAATTTATTTTTTCCCTCTATGAAATGTTTCCATACCACACTCTTTGGGAAATATCCTTTCCATTTTTTATTTCTTTTATCCGGAAAAATGCTCGCCGATCGTTTTAAAAATAACCATCCTAAAAATGCCACGTGAGCACGAATCACCGCTAGAAAGTAAGTGCCTTGTCCGGCAAATAAAGATTTTGTGGCAGATACTCCATCCAGTACAAAACGCCACGAAATTTTTAAAAATACTTCCGAACCCGTTAAGTTTTTTGCAAGCATTACCAGGTTATTCCTGAAATTTAAAAATACTTTTTGCGAGTTACCTTTTGGCAAGGTACCGCCTCCAACATGATATACCACTGATTGCGGACAGCAATAAATTAAATACCCCGCCCATTGCAAACGCCAGCAAAGATCAATTTCTTCCTGGTGCGCAAAAAAATATTCGTCAAAACCTTTCATTTCATGAAATTGATTAGCACGAATAAAAAAAGCAGCGCCACTCGCCCAAAATACAGGTGCAGCTTCATTGTACTGACCCTCATCTTTTTCGCACACGTCAAAAATCCTTCCTTTAGCGAATGGATAACCGAAACGGTCGAGCCACCCACCACAGGCACCGGCGTATTCAAATAGCGTTTTGTTATTATATTGTAACACCTTAGGTTGGCAGACTGCAATATTTTTATTGGATTCAAGTAAGTCCATACAAGGCTCTATCCAGCCTGGTTCAACTTCCACATCAGAATTAAGTAAAACAAAATAATCTGCCTTTACTTGTTTTAATCCTTCATTATACCCTTTGGCAAAACCATAATTAACGGGTAAACGAATTATTTTTATGGTTGGAAATTTATTTTCAACAAAGTTCACCGAATCGTCCGTAGATGCATTATCAATGATAACAATTTCCTTATTCGGATAGGTACTATTCAAAATCGAAGGCAGGAATTGATCCAGGTATTTACGCCCGTTCCAGTTTAGAATGACTATGGAAACTGATGGATTCAAAAAAAGAATAAATATAGTTCAAAAAATATCGGATGCAAAGGAATGGTTTTTATAAATTAGTTGAATGATTCAACCGTTTTTTAACTGGAGAACAGGACTTGCGATCATTGCAATTGCCATAGTAAGTGGTACAATTATCTATTCGCAATTGCTTGCGAAAAAAATTGCTGGTGAAGAAAGGAAAAAAGTTGAACAGTGGGTGGAGGCAGGAAAGCTAGCAGTACAGGACACTTCAGGCCTGAGCGATCGACTGGTTGCAACTATTATTACCGCTAATAATACGATACCGATCATTGAAACAAATGAGAAGGAGGTCATTATGCAGCATGTAAACCTCGATTCTGCGAAAGTCGCCAACGATACCGGATATGTGAAAAGACAGCTCAATCAATTTAAAGCTCAAAATGAATTACCCATTACCTGGATTGATCCAGGCGATTCGTCAAAAATAAATTTCTATTATTACGGGCATACCAGTCTGTTAAACCAGGTGCGCTATTACCCATTGGTACAATTGCTGATTATTGCACTGTTTACGATCATTACGATTACAGCATTAACAACAAGTTTTCGATCTGTGCAAAATAGAGTTTGGGCGGGAATGGCAAAGGAAACTGCCCATCAATTAGGCACTCCGTTGTCTTCTTTACAGGGTTGGGTAGAAATGATGAAAGACACACCAGGCAATGAAAAAATGGTGGAAGAAATGAGTAAAGATGTTGATCGATTAAAGTTAGTATCCGATCGTTTTGGAAAAATAGGCAGCAGTCCGCAATTGGAAAATAATGATATTATTCACCAGGTTGAAAATATGGTTGAATATATACGAAAACGTGCACCCGGAAAAGTACAGTTCATAGTACAGAATAATACAAATTATCGGTTGTTGGTGCCTGTTTCACCCCCGCTGTTCGATTGGGTTATTGAGAATTTATTGAAGAATGCATTGGATGCGATGGATGGAAAAGGTTCTGTTATTGTTGTAGTAAATGATACGATAAATCAGGTTACCATTGATGTTACTGATAACGGGAAAGGAATTGCCCGTCAAAATATTGGTAAAGTATTTAAACCAGGGTTTACTACAAAAAAAAGAGGGTGGGGGCTTGGGTTAAGTTTATCAAAACGAATTATTGACCAGTATCATAAAGGCCAGTTGTTTGTTAAACACTCGGAGGTTGGAAAAGGAACTACATTTCGTATTGTTTTAAATAAATAGTTGGTTATTTTTGTTGCCCTTTGTTAGAGAGTGACGACTCCAGACTCCTGACTAGAATAGGCCCGGGTGTTGAAATTGGTAGACAAGCCACCTTGAGGTGGTGGTGCTGGAAACTGCGTGCTGGTTCAAATCCAGTCCCGGGCACGAAAAACCTCTGATTAATCGGAGGTTTTTCTTTTGAATACCTCTTGTTTTTCTTGTTCGATCAAATACTGCTTATTTTAATTAGCGAAAACATTATCGAACTATTTTTTTGTCTATGCCATTAAAAGCTTATCTAAGAATTATATTTATGCAGGATTGACTAATAATTTTGAGAGAAGATTTAAGGAATATCAATCGGAAAAAAATAAAACTACTAAAGCGTATGGGCCTTATAAAATTTTATTGGTTGAAAAATATGAAACAATACAACTGGCAAGAAATAGAGAGAAGTATTTAAAATCAGGTATTGGAAAAGAATTTTTGAAATTATTATCTCGGACAACAATAATTCTTACTATTTAATGCCTTTTATTTAAAGTTTTTTAAAATCCGTTGTTTGTCCTCATTTTCTTTATCGTTCTTATGATAAAGTTCTATGAATATAATTTTTTGTTCTTCTTCAAAGTGAGCATAAATTAATCTCAAGCCAGAGTTTACTCCACGGCCTTTTAATGCTTTGCAAGCAATCTTTTTTATTTTTATTATACATGTTACCAACCCCAAATTGTCTATACGAAAACTAAATGGTGGTCTTTCTTGCGGAGTTACTTCCAACACTTGTTTCACTACGTCTAAATCTTCAGGTAGTGTTCTGTATTTTTTTGAAAGAGTTTTAAAATCCTTCTTAAATTCTGCAAGTTCATCAAATTTCATCTTTCTTCTATTTCGTCGCCATAGTTTCTAACAGAGAAAGGAGCATCTCGATAGAAAACTAATTCATAATTTATCATATCTCCTTCTTTTGAAGCCAACCAAGGCATATCCTTATGCGAATAATTGCTGATGGCTGCAGCACTCCAATCACTTAGTTGCTGAATTACTCTATCAATAACCTCCTTTTCACTTGCTTTCAGTTCAGTTATATCTGCCTTTGTAAGAGGAATATAGCGAGTTTGAAGTTTATCGAAGTATTCTGTTTTAATTCTTTGTATCTGGCCACTCTCCATCATTTGACTAATAATTGTATCTAACTTTTGAGGAACAGGACCATAAGGCAACTTGCGATATTTTGCACCCGTTAAATGTTCCTCATATAATTCATAATAATTAAAATCTGAAAAATATAGCAATTTGTAAAGTACAGTTTCTCCAACATTTGGCTTGCCAGCACAGCGTTCAAGAATATATAATAAGACATTCTTAAACTTATTGACTTGAAGTGTTGGGACAGAAATACGTTCTTCTGTTTTCTTTGCTTTTGTCCTCTCTTTACTTTCTATCTCTTGGTTAATAGAAAAATCTTTAGAAACAAAATCATCCAGAGAAAAACCAAGCACCAGGGATAACTGTTGTAGCTCAAGAACATCAACGGTCCTGTTTCCTAATTCAATTTGAGCAAGGGATGGCCTTGAAATCTTGATACTTTTTGCCAGATCTTCCTGGGATAACCCCTTCATTTTACGAAGCTCAGTTATCCTCTTACCTATTTGCTTTTGTGATAGTTTTATGCTCATACCAATTTTAATTATTTATGGATTGTCTGGACAAATATATATATTGTTTTAAAATAAAACAAATAATTGTTTGATTTTTGATTGCATTAAAATTTAATAACCTTGTAATTTATAAACAGACTTAAAAAATCAATTGGAATATTTAAGTTAAATAGATCTTTGTGTATTTAACTATTAACTAGATATGCTAAAAAGGCAATTTTATCCAAGAGCAATACGCTAAATAAAAATTTGAGTTTATAAATGGTAAGTAGCTTAATGATTAAAAATTCGAATTAATTCTTTTTGATTTTGCAAAGCGACAAATATGTAGCACAGTTGAATGTAAATAGCAATCAAGTGCAGCGTTTTGATAGATGACTACTCATGAAAAGTATTCCATTTAAATGGTTAATATGAAGTATATAGAATGAGATACCTTTTTCCATTAGTCAAATTTTCAGGTCAGAAATTCAGTTATATAAGCGACTTAAATTTCAATTTAACTTTTTATAACGTATAAATAATTTTTAAGAGCAACGTTACAGATCGTAGATAACCTGTTCATTGGAAAGTCTAGCCAATTCATTTTTGTTGTCAAAAGATTGTCAAGTCTAGTCAAGCCAGGTATAAAGTGTTTCTAAAATTATACAGTCCCGTGTACTGAATAAAAGACTCATTCATTTTTTGATTGAGTATTTTTAAATTTTAGGCAGACTAACTACTCAATCATTAATTATTA
>JANNEK010000363.1:0-2389 GCA_031378605.1 Chitinophagaceae bacterium
ACAATTTACCAACCTTCGGTACAAATAGAAGTGAATTCAACTTTCTTTAAGTCAAGATCCCGGAACTCTCCTTTTATTGGTAAACACCTAAACGGAAAAGTTATGGGAGTAATTAATGGAGAGAAAGTATATTTAAACTAATTAAAGCTACTATTATGTCAGACGGAAAAAAAAATGCAGGAATTACATATGGTTTAATAGCCGGATGTGCTTCAATTCTATTAACGGTCTTACTTTACGTCGGAGGGGCAAAGATGTTTTTAAATCCTATAGCTTACGTTGGTTTCGCAATTCCAATTGTATTTGCAGTATTGGGTGGATTAGCACATAAAAAAGCAAATGGCGGTTATATTGAATTTCCCCAAGCGCTCAAAACTGTTTTCACCATTTTTGTCATTTATTCCTTTCTTAGTACTGCTTTTCTTTACCTTTTGCAAAACGTAATCGATATCCCTTTTCGCCAAGCCCTTGCGCAAGAAACCGCATTGGCAACAGAAAAATTTATGGAGAAATTCGGAATGGCACAAGATGCTATCGATAAAGCAACGGCAGAAATTTTGAACGGAAACAATTATTCATTTGGCAAACAATTTCTAAACTTTGCTTTTGGAACAATTTTCTGGTTTTTAATCAGCCTGATTATTTCTGCAATCATCAAAAAAAAGAAACCTGAATTCGATAATAACACATTCTCTCAATAATGGATGTTTCAGTTGTAGTACCGCTATATAATGAAGAAGAGTCATTGCCCGAACTCTGTGACTGGATAAAAAAGGTTGCAGATGTCCATCATCTTTCATACGAAATTTTATTGATCGATGATGGCAGTTCCGACAATTCCTGGAAGGTTATTGAGCAACTCAGAATTTCCAATCACGCCATAAAAGGAATAAAATTCCAACGCAATTATGGTAAATCGGCGGCCCTTAATGAAGGATTTCATTCATGTACAGGCGATGTCGTAATTACCATGGATGCAGATTTGCAGGATAGCCCCGATGAAATACCAGAACTGCATAGGATGGTTATGGATGGCGGATGGGATATTGTAAGTGGATGGAAAAAGAAACGTCATGATCCAATTGAAAAAAGATTGCCTTCCAAATTTTTTAATTGGATAACTGCCAGAATTTCAAAAATTCCATTACACGATTTTAACTGCGGATTAAAAGCCTATAAAAATAAAGTAGTAAAGAGTATTGAAGTATATGGTGAAATGCACCGCTATATACCACTCATTGCAAAATGGTCGGGCTTTAAAAAAGTTGGCGAAAAAGTGGTAGAGCACCGGGCACGTAAATTTGGTAAATCTAAATTTGGATTTGAGCGGTATATTCATGGGTTTCTTGACTTAGCTACTATTATTTTTCTCGGGAGATTTGGTAAAAGACCAATGCAGTTCTTTGGTTTGTGGGGAACACTTTCGTTTATTGTTGGTTTTTCTATTTTTACTTATCTAACCATTTCAAAATTCTTTTTTGATAAAACAGGGATTACACAACGACCACTTTTTTTTGTGGCCATCATGGTAATGATTATTGGATCCCAATTGTTTTTAACAGGTTTTATTTCCGAGTTGGTATCCCGAAATGCTCCGGGTAGAAATCATTACCTAGTGGAAGAACGATTGGGTATTGCAGACTAGATATTATTGATCAAAAAAATGTGGTCAGGCAGGAAGTCTTGTTAGTATATTTTTTATTAATACAGTGTCTTGCTGGCAGATCGTTTCTGATATTCCCGATAATGACAAAAAAAGTAATTATTATAGGACCGGCACATCCGCTCCGCGGTGGAGGAATTACAACTTTCAATCAACGGTTGTGCAAGCAATTTCTCGACGAAGGCTATGAATGTTCAATTTTTTCTTTTTCATTATTATATCCTTCGCTTTTATTTCCGGGTACAAGTCAATATTCAACCGAGCCTGCACCTATTGGAATAAAAATTTTTTCAGTAATAAATTCTATACACCCATTCAATTGGATTCATAATGGGAACCAATTAAAAAATATGCGGCCCGATTTGATTGTCGTTCGATTTTGGCTGCCATTGTTAGGCCCGGCGTTGGGAACAATTTTAAGATTGGTACATAAAAACAAGTTTACGCGCATAGTAGCAATTACCGATAATATTGTACCCCACGAAAAGCGTTTTGGCGACAAACCTTTTACACGTTATTTTCTAAAGAGCTGTGATGCGTTTATAACAATGAGTGAGAAAGTAAGTGACGATCTCAAGAAATTTATAACGAATAAACCCATAAAGAAGGTACTGCATCCCCTATACGATAATTTCGGAAACCCCGTTTCAAAAGAAGAAGCAAGAAAAAAACTAGGAATAGATACTGATACAACTATTTTTTTATATTTTTTCATCTTCATAATAT
>JANNEK010000390.1:0-29808 GCA_031378605.1 Chitinophagaceae bacterium
ATATTATATTGATTATTTGTGAATCCTTTAGTGCCTATAAAAGTTCTATGTGGGGCAACCCACTTAATACGACGCCATTTTTTGATAGTTTATCCAAAAAAGGATTATTTTTTGATCGTTGTTTTACTCCCAGTTATGGAACAGCGCGGGGTGTATGGGCCAGCTTAACAGGAATTACGGATGTTGAATTACCCAATACTTCCAGCAGGAATCCGCTGGCAGTTGATCAGCACCTTATTCTAAATGATTTTAACGGGTATGAAAAATATTACTTTATTGGAGGAAGTCCCAGTTGGGCAAATATCCGTGGATTGCTCATGAATAATATCAATGGACTTCATTTGTATGATGAGGAATCGCTCGATGCTCCTCGATTAGATGTTTGGGGAGTGAGTGATAAAAATCTTTTATTGGAGAGTAATAAAATTCTGGCAAAAGAAAGCAACCCTTTTTTTGCAGTTATTCAAACGGCCGATAATCACCGGCCCTATACAATACCGGTAGAAGATTCCGGCTTTGTTGTTCGAACGACTAAGGAAGATTCATTGGATAGGTTTGGTTTTATGGATCAGCTTAGCTACGACCTTAAACTAAAAGAATACAATGCATTTCGATATTCGGATTATACATTTCAGCAATTTATGAAGGCAGCAGAAAAGGAAAAGTATTTTACCAATACTGTTTTTGTTTTTATAGGGGATCATGGCATTGCAGGTGACGCGGGCAATATGTTTTCAAGGGCATGGACCGAACAGCGATTAACAGCCGAACATGTACCATTATTGTTTTTTTATCCAGGTAAAATAGAAGCGAAGCGGAGTTCTGTTATTTGTTCGCAGGTAGATCTTATGCCTACGATAGCTGGTATTAGTTCAATTTCCTATACGAATTCAGCGCTTGGCCGCAATTTATTGGATTCCCCGGCCTATATTCCTTTTGCTTTTATTTTTGATCCTGATCAGCGGCAATCGGGTGTTATTATGGGAGATCAATTCTATCGGAAACAACTATTAACCGGTAAAGAAGAGCTGGTATCTATAAGAAATAAGAATCAAACGGATACATTTGCATCGGTTAGCTATTCAAAAGAAGAAATGAAACTACTTAATGAAGCAGTCTATCAGGCATCAAGGTATCTGTTATTCAATAATAAAAAGAAAACTAAGGTTGTTAACTAATTTTATCCTATGAGTCGTACTACCATAATTACAATTTTATCCCTGCTTTTAATTTCCTGTGGCAACCGGTTAACCAATTCCAGTTCTTCGGTATCATCGAAAGCAGCCAAAGCAACTTGTGAAACACCTCAAAAAATTACCGCTATTTATAGAGAGTATGTCTATGACCTTAACGGTTATGAAGGAGTAGGCGGAGGCTCAGCTTTTAATTTGTTTGATGAGAATAAATTTGTTGATCCAAAGGGATCCATTCAAACTAACGATTACCACCCCACTACCAATCCGCATCCGGTAATGGCTAATTCTTTTTATTACCCCGCGAAAAGAGGAAATCGTATTGTAGTTGATTTGCGTATTGGATATAAAATCAGTGAAATTTATTTATATGATATGGCCAGGCAGGCAGATAGTGTTTGGATTTATACCGGAACAATGAAAAACTGGAAACTAAAAGCTGCATTAACTACGAGAGGCGAAACAACCCAATGGGGTTGGCGAAAGTTTTCAATTGATGACAGCAGCCGTTATATTATGTTTCGCTTCAATAGTTGGGAAGCAAATATTACCGAATCAGTAATTTACGGTTGTCCATTCGGTAATATTCCACAACCGCCCATTCAAGAATACACAGGCCCACGGTTAGCACCAAAAACACTTAAGGAATTTTTGGGGATTAATAGTTACCAGGTAGTGCCTTTAAAATTTATGAAACCTTTTTATAATACTAGGTTATATACACCAACCGACTTTATTGACCGGGATACAATTAATGAGTTTCCGAATCAGCAATTTAATCTTGCTGCACAAGGCTGGTGGAATGGTGGAGTAATGGATTATACTTTTTTTGCTGATTCAATTGTGCGCTATGCCAATGCCAAAATCTGGTATTCATTAAAAGGAGTGCCGTGGTGGATGAAGAAACAGGGATTGGACGACAATGACAGACCCGTCACTAAAATTGGAATGAATACAGAAGATCCATTTAGTTATGGACGTCATGCAAGTATGCTTTGGCATTTGGCTGCATTGTATGGCAATACAAAAGTTGATACCAATCTGCTTCAGGTATATAACAGTCCGCGTTTTAGTGGCCGAAGTTTAATGAATCTTTGGGAGAATGGAAATGAATTAGATGCTAATTGGGTAGGTAATAAATATTGTAACCCCATTGAGTATTTTGCTATCAGTAGTGCAGATTATGACGGTCATGAAGGAAGGATGGGAAAATATATGGGAATAAAAAATGCAGATCCTGGCAGTGAGTTAATGACCGCAGGTTTTGCCGGGCTCGATACAAACAGAATTCGGGTACTCGACTTTTTATGCCGAACATTACGTAATGATCAGCAATTCTTATGGAAAGGAGGTATTCAATATCATTGTTATTCAGTTGATGGAAAAGGACGTTTTCCCGGAGAAGCATTTGCTTATTCAAACAGAGGAGCATCTCCCGAAGAAGATTCTTTGCGAATCAGGATGCAAAAAGTTCGCGATTATTCCTATAAGATTGCTCCGGGGGTGGAAGTTATTTTGGGAGAATATGGTTATGATAAGAATCAGAAAAGTAAAGTATCAACACCTATTGTTAAAGGATATAATGAAAAACAAAGTCAGGGGATCATGCTCTTGCGGGGAATCAATGCGATGTCTTTTTCCGGATTTGATAAATTAACCCTCTTCTGGATAAAAGATGATTACGGGGAAAATGAGCAGCCTTATGAAATGTTTTTTTTAAGTTGTGGAATAATAAGGCATAAAGGCGTTGATTTATACGAGCCATTTCCAGCCTGGTACTATATCAGTACGCTTATCAATAATATAGGTGATTATGTTCCTGAAAAAATAATCAGTGAGCAAAGTAATGTTTGGCTATATAAATACCGAAGCAAATCATCGCCTGATTCTGTTGCCTATTTTATTTATTGTCCAACCTATAATGGATCTAAACTGGATAATTACGAATTGAAAGTGGGGATGAAAGCAAGCAATGCTTCTGAAGTGAGTATGCTTGATAATTCGGAGACGGGTAACCGAATTGATAAAACAATCAATAAAGGAGTTGTAATGATTAATGTAACAGAAGTTCCAAAAATTATTATTGTAAAAGAAAAATAATACGGGTATCAATTTATTTTCCTGGCGATCAGGATCAGCCGGGGAGATTTCCTGAAGTCGTATGCATTGAAAGAATAATCTCCAAAAACTTCCTGTACCTGTAATTGATGGAAGGAAAACATATCATTAAAATCACCCAACGTAAACCTGGCTACCTTTTCTGTGAATTCAAACGGAATTTCCTGCGTTTCATCTTCTACAATTATTTTTTTAAAAAAATGCTTTTCATCATACCATCGTGTAATCGAGTAATTAATATTGTTTATCATCTTTTCTTCTTTGTGAACGAAATGGTCTATCGCAAAGTGTACATTCAAATAATCTACTACAAAAAGTCCGCCTTTCCGCAGCGATTGCGCAATCGTTCGAATTCCGTTGTAATGTTCCCTATCGGTATTAAAATACCCGAAACTTGTAAAAAAATTAAAGGCGTAGTGAAAATAATTAATATAGAAAGGTAAACGCATATCGTGCTGTAAGAAATGAAGATGATCATTTTCCCATTTACGGGCAACAGCAATACTGTCGTGAGAAATGTCTATTCCGGTAACATCAAATCCCTCATTCGATAAAAGAAGGGAATGCCTGCCCATGCCACAGGCTACATCAAGCATTCGCGAATTGGGAAGAGGTTTTAGATGAAGCAATAAGCGTTTTAAGAAAGCAGCGGCTTCCTCTTCATCTCTTTCAAAGTATAATTTGTGATAATAAGGAGAGTTAAACCAGTCTTGAAACCATTCTGGATTGACAGCCATAATTTTTTTACAAAAGTAAGTGAGTCGGAAATTCCGGGAGAAACTTACTTCGTTATGGTGAGTAGTTGACATCTTATCAACAATTGTTTAATTACCCGATTGTTTTACGAATTTTATATAGAAATATTTTCATCTGTTTTAGTCTGACCTGCCTATACATCATTTCAATCCTTGAAAAATACCGCAAACTGGTAATTGTTGGCATATAGTTGAATTCTTATTTTTGTAACTGACTAAAACGTGAATCGTGGCATTGATTAAAAGTATTTCTGGGATACGCGGAACTATTGGTGGAACAATTGGTAATAACCTTACTCCTCTTGATGTTGTTAAATTTTCCGCTGCCTATGGCTGTTGGCTCTTGCAAAAAAACAGCACAAAAAAAGTGGTGGTTGGCCGCGATGGCCGCATTAGTGGATCAATGATTCAGCAGCTTGTTGTGAATACGTTGATAGGACTTGGAATAGACGTAGTTGATGCCGGCCTTTCTACAACTCCAACAGTAGAAATGGCCGTTGTATGGGAAAAGGCTGCGGGAGGAATAATTATCACGGCCAGTCACAACCCTAAAGAATGGAATGCATTAAAATTACTAAACGAATTTGGTGAATTTATAAGTGCTGAAGATGGGGAATGGATTTTAGATAAAGCAGTTAAGGAAGATTTTACATTCAGCCCGGTGGACAGATTAGGTACTTATACAACTAATCATACATTTTTAAAAAAGCATATTGAGGCAATCCTTGACTATCCTCTAATTGATACAGAAAATATCCGGAAGAAAAATTTTAAAGTAGTGGTGGATGTTGTAAATTCTACCGGTGCTTTATTCGTACCTCCTTTATTGAAGGCATTGGGCGTAGAAGAAGTTATTGTAATTAATGAAGAAATTACAGGCAAGTTTGCTCATAATCCGGAACCCTTACCTGAAAACCTAACCGAATTAAGTGCTGCTGTTCGTAAGCATAAAGCAGATCTTGGAATCGCTGTTGATCCTGATGTAGATCGATTGTGTTTTGTTTGCGAAGATGGAACTATGTTTGGAGAAGAATATACGCTTGTGGCTGTGGCAGATTATGTATTAAGTAAGCGACTTGGAAATTCTGTCAGCAATATGAGTAGCACCAAGGCCCTCAAGGAAATTACGATTAAGCACGGGGGGCATTATTTTCCATCCGCAGTTGGAGAAGTAAATGTGGTGCAAAAAATGAAGGAAGTTCAAGCAGTAATTGGGGGAGAAGGTAACGGAGGAATTATTATTCCGGATTTGCACTATGGCAGAGATGCATTGATCGGTATTGGTTTATTTTTAAGTGCATTATCAACCCACAGAAATGGTATAAAGTCTTTTCGCGCCAGGTATCCTGATTACTATATTTCAAAAAACAAGATTGAATTGGAAAATGGTTTCGATTTAAAGGGAATATTTGAAAAGATAAAAACAAAGTATAAAAATCAACCAGTGAATACTGAGGATGGATTAAAAATTGAATTTGACAGTGATTGGGTACATCTTCGAAGTTCAAATACCGAGCCTATTATTAGAATTTATGCAGAAAGCACCTTTGAAACCACTGCAAACAATATCGCACTCCGGCTAATGCAGGATATTAAAGAATTTATGTAACAAAATATCTCCCATAAGAAATTTCGGTTCGGTCGTTCTCGGTACTATAAAAAAAATTACTGACTTTTGCAGCTCCGCTACTTGCGGAGTTTTTAATTAATGATAATGGACCAACGAATTTATTTTGACAATGCAGCTACTACTTCACTTGATCCGCAAGTATTGGAATTAATGATGCCCTATCTTACCGATAAATTTGGTAATCCTTCCTCCATATATTCTTATGGCAGGGAGACAAGGATGGCTATTGAAAATGCCCGGAAATCTGTAGCTAAAATTTTGAATGCGCATCCGGCAGAAATATTTTTTACATCCGGAGGTACTGAGAGTTCGAATACTGCTATACGAGCATCTGTTCGGGACCTTGGATGCACACATATTATTAGTTCTGCAATTGAACACCATGCTACCTTGCATACGGTAGAAGATTTACGTTGTCGGGGTGAGGTAACCGTTGAACATGTGCAATTACTGCCAGACGGTAATGTCGATCTTAATCATTTGGAAGTATTATTGAAGAATCAACCAGGCAAAACTTTGGTTACGTTAATGCATGCCAATAACGAAATTGGTACGATACTCGATTGGCATACTGTTGGTTTACTTTGTAAAAAATTTGGAGCAATTTTTCATTCGGATACCGTTCAGACAGTAGGGCACTTTCCCATAGATTTAAGAAGTACACCGGTTCATTTTATTACCGGTGCCGGGCACAAGTTTCATGGACCAAAGGGCGTTGGTATATTGTATATAAATGAAAATATAAAAATCAAGCCTTATATACACGGGGGAGGGCAGGAGAGAAATATGCGTGCGGGTACTGAAAACTTGTATGGCATTGTTGGATTTGCCAAAGCACTTGAAATTGCAACTGGCAATTTTGAGAAGGATAATGTTTATATACGTTCCGTTAAACATTATGCTATGGAACAAATGAGTAAGCAGCTAAAGGGAGTAGCTTTTAACGGAAATCCTACAGGGAATAGTTTGTATACCGTACTGAGTGTATCTTTTCCAAAAACTGAAAAGTCTGAAATGTTATTGTTCAATCTAGATATTAATAATATTTGTGCCAGTGGCGGAAGCGCCTGCACCAGTGGGGCCGATCAGGGGTCACATGTAATTCGGGCAATTAATAACAATCCAAATCAGGTTACCGTGCGTTTTTCATTTTGTAAACACAATACAAAAGA
The DNA here is from genome assembly GCA_031378605.1 of Chitinophagaceae bacterium. Lineage (GTDB taxonomy): Bacteria > Bacteroidota > Bacteroidia > Chitinophagales > Chitinophagaceae > Endoryza. The sequence continues at coordinate 6,869 of JANNEK010000390.1, forward strand.
AGAAGTTGATTTACTAATAGAAAAATTAAAAGATATGATTTAATGGATTTTATAAATACCGGTGGGGATGAATAATAATAAAAAAGGCCGCTTATAAGCAGCCTTCAGAATCTAAGTTGTTTTCTTTATATTTCTATTGAAGTATAATTTGTCCTCTTATCTCACCTCCAGGGTTAATCGCAGTATGAATATTCAGATAATATCCCCCTCTCAAAAAGTCTTCTTCTTTTACACTAACTCCATCAACAAAAAAAGTTCCTGTATAAGTTCCGCTTTGAGTAACCGGAAACCCTGAAAAATTCTGAACAATTGCAGCGTTTGCACCTTTTCCTGCGGAACCATGAATATGCATACCTACCGGGATTCCCGTCAGTGAGTTCCATTTCACGGTATAAGAAAGTGTTCGGGTTGTTCTGTTATAGGCTAAATTCATAGTGCCATTTCCGGCAGAGGACTTAGCAGGAACTTCCTGGCTTCCATCAAGCACTACATCATTTTTTGAAATTATAGTAGTATTTAAATCCTGATTGCAGGAAATGAGGCCAAAAGCCGTTATTAATCCGGCAATGATTCTTACCCTTATCATAAAGCAGTATTTGTTTGCTCAAATATAGCCCTGATTTGTAAAATTCAGGAATTTTTTTATGTGCATCTACCGACCGACTTTTATTCAATTGAATGGCCTTATTTCAGCAGCCCCTTTATTTCATTTAATTTAAGTAATGCTTCAACAGGAGTAAGCCTGTTAATATCAAAACCTTCAAGCATTTTGCGAATTTCTTCAAATGTTTCGGTATGCTTATCAAAAATGGATAACTGCATTTTAGGAAGATTTAATTGTTTAACCTGGTCTTTTTTGTTTCCAGATTCATGGAGGGTTTCTAATTGCAGAAGAATTTCATTTGCCCGGTTAATGAGGGCAGGAGGCATGCCGGCCATTTTAGCAACATGTATTCCAAAACTATGGGTACTTCCTCCCGCAGCCATCTTTCGCAGAAATATTATTTTATTGCCAACTTCCTTATTGGTAATATGATAATTTTTAATTCTGGAAAGTTTTGTTTCCAATTCATTCAACTCGTGGTAATGAGTGGCAAAAAGTGTTTTTGGCTGATGCGTAGATTGATGTAAATATTCAGCGATGCTCCAGGCTATTGAAATTCCATCATAGGTAGAAGTGCCCCGGCCGATTTCATCCAAAATAATTAAACTGCGTGCAGTAATATTATTAATGATGCTGGCGGTTTCGTTCATTTCTACCATAAATGTACTTTCTCCTCCACTCAAATTATCGGATGCGCCTACCCGTGTAAATATTTTATCGGTTAACGGAATGCTTGCCAGATCTGCCGGTACAAAACTGCCCATATGAGCCATTAAAGTAATAATAGCTGTTTGCCTGAGTAAGGCGCTTTTACCACTCATGTTTGGGCCGGTCAATATGATAATTTGTTGACTGGAAGAATCCAACAGAATGTCGTTGGCGATATAAGGTTCGCCCGGGGGAAGGTTTCTTTCTATCACAGGGTGGCGACTCTCTTTCAATTTCAATTCATTGCCTTGATGTAATTGCGGTTTTTTATAATTAAATTGCAATGCATTATTCGAAAAGCAACTGAGGCAATCCAAAATTGCAAGTACTTGCCCATTTACCTGAATGGGTGCGATATAGTCTTGAAGCTCCAATACTAGTTTATCATAAAGCCCCTGCTCAATCAAACCAATTTTTTCTTCGGCACCGGTTATCTTTTCTTCATATTCTTTGAGCTCGGGAGTTATGTACCGCTCTGCGTTTGCGAGGGTTTGTTTACGCATCCATTCTGCAGGTACTTTATTCTTATGTGAATTAGTTACTTCTAAATAATAACCAAATACATTGTTGTAACTAATTTTTAAAGAGCTGATTCCAGTACGTTCCGATTCTCGCTGTTGTAATTGCACCAAATATTCTTTGCCTCCGTGGGCTATTCTCCGCAATTCGTCGAGGTCGCTATCAATACCTTCTGCTATTACTCGGCCTTTTGCAATGGCGGCGGCAGGGTTTTCTACAATTTGTTGCAATATCTTTTCACGTATATAGGAACAACTGTTTAACGAATCGGCAAGTCGCTTTAAATAATCGTTCTCAGCTATTGAACATAATTGCTTTATTGATTCTACTTGTTGCAAACCTTTTGCAATGTGCAGTACTTCACGCGGATTTATTTTTCTTGAAGGTATTTTACTAACCAGCCTTTCAATATCTCCGCAATGTTTAATTTTAAGAATTGTTGTTGAACGTAGTTCCGTTTCTTTAATGAAGAACTCCACCAGGTTTAACCGTTCATTGATTTTGCCAATATCTTTTAGGGGTAATACAATCCATCTTTTTAACATTCGGGCTCCCATAGCCGAAACAGTATTGTCTAAAATTTTGTGCAGGGTTTGACCTTCACCGGTTCCTGTATTTAACAATTCGAGATTTCGTATTGTAAATCGATCCATCCATAGGTAATCCTCCCGGTCGATCCGTTGTAAGGAAGTAATATGCTGCAGATTGGGATGCTCTGTATCTTTTAGATAATGTAATAATGCACCCGCTGCAATTATACCCTGGTGCATCGATTCAATACCAAATCCTTTCAGTGAATGTGTTTGGAAATGTTTTTGTAAGATTTCCGTGGCATAGGCTTCCTCAAAAATCCAACTTTCCAAATGATAGGTGTAGAATTTATTACCGAAATTTTCTTTAAAGAGTTTTTGATAGCTTCGTTGAAAGATTACTTCAGCAGGTTTTAGTGACTGCAAAAGTTTATCAATGTATTCGTGGTTGCCTTCAGCAATGTAAAATTCGCCGGTAGAAATATCTAACAATGCTAAGCCAAATTTATCGTCAGTAACCTGAATCCCGGCAAGAAAATTATTGCTGTTGTGTTCCAGCAATTTGTCATTGGTAGCTACGCCTGGTGTTACTAATTCGGTAACACCCCGTTTTACAATCCCTTTTGCAAATTTTGGATCCTCGAGTTGATCACATATAGCAACCCGGTAACCGGCCTTGACCAATTTGTGTAAATATGTATCTAATGCATGATGAGGAAAACCAGCCAGTTCACTGGAGGACGCGGCGCCATTATTTCTTTTGGTAAGTGTAATACCCAATACTTTTGAACTGAGTATAGCATCCTCTCCAAAAGTTTCATAAAAATCACCTACCCGAAAGAGTAGTATCGCATCAGGGTATTTTTGTTTTATAGCCCGATGCTGCTGCATCAATGGAGTATCGGAAGTAGATTTTGCCATTAAACAATTCCTTAAAACTTATTGTTATATTATTTTAATTATAAAAAGGAAAGACACTGCAAGGGTTTTAATAGTAGATTCTTTATTATCGTTTTCGAAAACAAGGTTTTATAAATCATAGCAACTTCTTTATCCTCTTTATATGTTTTATAAAGGGAAGCAAAAATAAGGAAGCCAATGTGAGAAACTTTGTATTTTTATGAATCAAAAAACCAGCAACTTTTAATAACAAAACAATCAATATTTAAGAGTAATTTAAGCCTTCTAATTTGTACTGCCATGATGAAATCTACCATTTTTACCTTCTTTTTTTTAATGATTTTTTTTCCAGGCTTTGCCCAAACCGTAAACTTTACTTCTTCAAATCTGCCTGTAATTGTTATTAACACCAATGGTCAAACCATTGTTGACGAGCCAAAGATTACGGCGGATATGGGCATAATTTTCAATAGCGGAAATGCCCGTAATAACCTTACCGATGCTTTCAATCATTATAATGGCAAGATAGGAATTGAAATAAGAGGACAATCTTCCCAATCCTTTCCAATGAAATCTTATAGTATTGAATTAAGGGATCTATTGGGGAATTCAACTGATAAGTCATTGTTTGGATTGCCAAAAGAATCGGATTGGATTTTGTACGCGCCTTTTACCGATAAATCTTTAATGCGAAATGTACTTACCTATGCACTTTCCCGGGAAATGGGTCATTGGGCTGCTAATACCCGTTTTGTAGAATTGATTGTTAATGGCGACTATAAAGGCGTTTATGTTTTTATGGAACGTATCAAACGGGGTAGTGGCCGCGTAAATATTTCAAAAATGGCCGCAACTGATATTGCGGGTGATGCCGTTACTGGTGGTTATATTTTCAGTCTTGATAAAGGAGCCAACGGTTGGTTATCCGCTTACACGATTGCTCTTTCCCCAGTAAATGAAAAGCGTCGTTTTTCTTATGTATATCCGAAAATTGAAAATATTGTTTCTGAACAATCTTCCTATTTGAAATCGTATGTTGATAGTTTTGAAAATGCGCTGGCGGGTTCTTCTTTTCAGGATCCGGCAAAAGGGTTTCGGAAATTTGCAGATGCCTCTTCCTTCATCGATTTTTTTCTTCTCAATGAAACGAGCCGTAGTGTTGATGCTTTTCGATTCAGTACTTATTTTCATAAGGATCGGAATAGCAGGAATGGAAAAATTATTGCAGGTCCGGTTTGGGATTTTGATCTTGCCTTTCGCAATGCAGATTTTTGTAACGGTAGTTTTCCTACAGGTTGGGCACATGATTTCAATACTATTTGTCCGGGTGATCAGGCCGGTGGACTCATACCTTTTTGGTGGAAACGTTTTTTGGAAGACACTGCCTATACATCGAATCTTCGCTGCCGATGGAAAAGTCTCCGGCAAACCACTTTAAGTGTTGTTCATTTTAATAAACTAATCGATTCAATGGTAACTCTTCTTGGCGAAGCGCAACAACGGCATTTTCAGCGATGGGATATCCTGGGAAAATATGTATGGCCTAATCCTCAGCCAATAGCAGCAACCTATGTACAGGAAATTGAAAATATGAAAGCATTTATTTCTGCGAGGTTACTATGGATTGATCAGAATATACCTAATAAAGGAGCTTGTTATGATTACCCTGCCGATACCAAAGAATCGATAATCGTATTGATTGCGCCTAATCCAGTAATAACAAATGGAAACATTCAGATTAGCTCACGAATCAACCAGCAGGTACAAATGCAGGTTATAGATATGATGGGCCGGCAACTGGGCTCAAGGAAAATAAATGTATTGGTGGGAATCAATAACATTGCTTTAAATAGCAGAAGCTGGTCTTCCGGAATTTATTACGTAAATTTTATTTCCTCAACAGGTGATAAGATTAGCAGGAAGATTATTAAGTAATTCAGGTAAATCTTCTTTTGCAGCCATTCATTCGGGTTAACTTTGTGGCATGCGAAAATTGAGTATGGATGAACTCAACCGTAAAACAGTGGAAGAGTTCAAAAAATCTGATAAAATTCCAATTGTTGTGGTATTAGAAAATATCCGTAGTGCATACAATGTGGGAAGTGTTCTTCGAACGGCTGATGCTTTTTTACTTCAGGGCGTTTATACTACGGGGTATACTCCACATCCTCCACATAAACAGATTGATAAAACCGCGCTCGGCGCTCATGAATCGGTGTTATGCAAACATTTTTCAGATGCGGATGCAGCTATTGAAGAATTAAAAAGCGACGGTTTTAAAGTAATGGCGGTAGAACAGGCACAAAATAGTATTATGTTGAATGAGTTGAGAATTTCGAACAATGAAAAAATAGCACTTTTATTTGGGAATGAAGTAACCGGGGTAGAGCAATCAACCATTCAATTATGCGATGGTTGTATTGAAATTCCCCAGGCAGGCATGAAGCATTCATTAAATATATCCACAGCAGCCGGAGTGGTTTTATGGGAATTGGTTAGAACCAGGATGAATACTAAACACAAAAAAGAAATTAAGGAGCTTAAATAAATGGCATTTATGAATTATCCTGTGAATTGCCCGGTGAATTGCTCCGGGCTTCAGCCCTGAGGGATAATAAAATCAAACAAAAAATCAAAGAACATTCATCAATGCGAATTGTAAAGAATTATTTAAGTCTGATAAAATTCTCACATACTATTTTCGCAATGCCCTTTGCGTTGATTGGGTTTGCGCTTGGGATATTTCATGATTCCAATTTTGGGCTTCAAGTCAACCTTAATAAAACGATTGGATGGGGAAGGAATGCGTATTTCACTAGTGCTGAATTTAGGACCACTCTTTTGATAAAACTTTTTCTAATAATCGGATGCATGATATTTGCCCGTAGTGCAGCGATGGCATTTAATCGTTACCTGGACCGGCAATTTGATGCAATGAACCCGCGTACTGCTATCAGAGAAATTCCGGCAGGAATTTTAAAAGCCGATCGAGTATTGTTGTTTACTATCATTTGCAGTTTATTGTTTTGCGTTTGTGCTTTTTTTATAAATCGTCTTTGCTTTTACTTATCACCCATTGCGTTGTTTGTGGTGTTGGGGTATAGCTATACAAAACGGTTTACCGCTCTTTGTCATTTAATATTAGGATTAGGTTTATCGTTAGCTCCCATTGGCGCTTATATAGCAGTAACAGGCAAATTCGATTTATTACCTATCTTATTTTCCTTAACAGTAATTTGCTGGGTAAGCGGCTTTGATATTATTTATGCCCTGCAGGATGTAGACTTCGATAGAACTAATAAACTTCATTCAATTCCAGCAGCGGTGGGGAAAAGCAACGCATTAAGGATTTCCGAATTATTACATATTGTGAGCGCGGTACTGATAATATTGGCAGGAATATCAGGTAACTTTCACTGGTTATATTGGGTCGGGGTAGTGGTTTTTGTCAGCATGCTTATCTATCAGCATACGATCATAAAACCAAACGATTTGAGCAGGGTAAACCTTGCATTTATGACCGCTAATGGAATTGCAAGTATATTGTTTGCAGTTTTTGTGATTATGGATTTAATAGTTTATCGTTAAATGATTCAGTTGAAAAAAAGATTGACTACCTGTTCTATGTATACGTTTTTTGTACATTGTTAGTAAGGAATATTTTTTATGCCCCGAATAATTTCAATAGACTATGGAATGAAGCGAACCGGACTTGCGGTAACCGATCCTTATAAAATTATTGCTACCGGGTTAACAACAATTGAATCACCAAAGCTTATTTCTTTTTTGAAAGAATATTTCAGTAAAGAAGAAGTGGAGTTGATCATAATTGGGGAGCCTAAAAATTTGGATGATAGCGATACTCATGCAACACCCCTTGTGAAAAATATAATAAAGAAATTAAATAAAGAATTTCCGGCAATTCCGTTGGTTACTGTAGATGAACGCTATTCTTCAAAAATGGCCTCCCAGGCAATGATTGAAATGGGATTGAAAAAAAAACAGCGAAGAAATAAAGCTCTAATTGATGAAATAGCAGCTACCATTCTACTGCAGGAGTATTTAAACCGACTTTCTTAAGGCTTCTTCACAATCAATAGCAAATTGGTTTTTTGATTGGTTATACCCGTGATTTCCGGTAATTTTGTAGTATATTATTATTTGTAAAAACTCGTAGTGCCATTTTTATGATATTGCCTATTGTTGCTTATGGTGCGCCAGTACTTAGAAAAATAGCAAAAAATATTTCGCCCGATTATCCCGCTTTAACCAGGTTAATAGAGGATATGTGGGAAACCATGTATGCCAGTAATGGTGTAGGATTGGCTGCTCCTCAAATTAATAAAGATATCCGTCTGTTTGTAATCGATAGCCGCCAGATTTTTGAAGGCATGGAAGAAAAGGAGCGAATGGCTTATTCCGATGCCCCGGGTATGAAGCAGGTTTTTTTAAACGCTCAAATAAAAGAATTGAATGGAGAAGAATGGCCTTATAATGAAGGATGCCTGAGTATTCCCAAAATCAGAGAGGATGTTCGCAGGGAAGAAAGAGTTGTATTGGAGTATCAAAACGAACTTTTTGAATCCGTTACCCAAACCTTTAATGGTATCACCGCAAGAGTAATTTTGCACGAGTATGATCATATCGAAGGAAAACTTTTTATTGATCATTTAAAACCTTTAAAACGAAAATTATTAAGGGGTAAACTGGACGATATATCAAAGGGTAAAGTAAAAGTAGATTACAAAATGACTTTCGTAAAATAATGCTATTCATTAAAAGAGGTTTATGCACCAAATTCAACCTCGAAAAATCATCCGACTTACTTACACTTTATTTTTTTTAGTTCATTTTACCGGTACAGCACTTGGGCAGTCGGATAGTACTATTTATTCAGAAAAAAAATCTATCACATTAAGGGAAGTAGTAGTTCGAAATAACCTGGATGTTCCTTCATTTATTAAAAGGGTTAAAGAAGATACCAGTTTTTATAAAGCATTTCGAAATTTAAGAATATTGGCCTATGAGTCGTTAAATTCTATTCAAATTTTTAACAATAGGAATGAAGTTCATGCTTCTTTGAACAGTCGAACAAGGCAACATCGAACTAAAAATTGCCGTTGGTTAGAAGTGTTGGAAGAAAAAAGCACCGGTGATTTTTTTGATGAACAGCATCAATATAAGTATTATACAGCGGATCTATATGCGAGTTTGTTTCTTGCCCGTGATACAGTATGCGGCGAAACGGCAATAGTAAGGGGAACAACATTCAATGTTAAAGGTAAAAGCAGTATGGCCCGGCATAAAGAGCAGCTCAAAATGTTATTTTTTGATCCGGGCAAAAGAATACCAGGTCTTCCGTTAATGGGAAATAAGGTTGCATTATTTGATGAAGAAGTAGTGGCCCTTTATGATTTTATTATTGATATGGATCTCTTTAAAGGAGAAATGTGCTATGTTTTTACGCTTTCGCCACGTAAAAATTTAACCTCCAACGAGCAAAACAAAATTATAATTAATGAAATGACCACTTGGTTTCGCATACAAAATTGGCAGATTGCAGCCCGCAGTTATGAACTGAAGTACAAAACGTTGCTTTACAATTTTGACGTTCATATGGAAGTGGAAATGGCTCAATTTAATGAGTATACATTACCCCGGTTGATAAGGTATAACGGAAGCTGGAAAGTACCATTCAAAAGAAAAGAGAAGGCCGTTTTTACGGCTACCTTATTTGATTTTAAGAGAGGTGCCCAGTGAGAAGCCGACCATTCATCTGAAAATATTCACACCATATTCTTTGGTCTTACATAAGTTCTCCATTTATTTATAACCCCCACCATATCTTCTGGCAATTCACTTTCGAATAACACGGGTTTGCGGGTTGCGGGATGAATAAATCCAATTGTCTTTGCGTGTAGCGCATGGCGTGAGCAGATCGAGAAGCAATTATCTACAAATTGTTTGTATTTGGTAAATACAGTTCCTTTCACAATTCTATTTCCTCCATATACTTCATCATTAAATAAAGGATGGCCAAGATGTTTCATATGTACTCTAATCTGGTGTGTTCGGCCAGTCTCCAATTTGCATTGTACAACTGTTACATAGCCTAATCTTTCCAATACTTTGTAATGGGTAATAGCTTCCTTCCCATGCTCGCCATCGGGGTAAGCCTCAAAAATTTTTCGAAAACGCTGGTGGCGGCCCACGTGGGCAATAATAGTTCCGGTGTCTTCTGCAACGTCGCCCCAAACCAATGCTATATATAAGCGTTCAATGCTGTGATCAAAAAATTCTTTTGCTAAACTGCTAACTGCTTTTTGAGTTTTTGCCAATACCATTAAGCCACTTGTGTTTTTATCAATACGATGTACAAGTCCAAACCTTGGTAAGGTATCTGCTGATATGTCTTTATTCTGCTGTTGTAAATACCAGGCAACACCATTTACCAGTGTTTTATCGGGATTGCCACTGGCAGGATGAACAACTAATCCAACGGGTTTATTAATAATTAGAATATCCTCATCTTCAAAAAAAATAGAAAGTGGCATTTGCTGAGGAATGATTTCTTCACCATGCACTTCTTTATCGGAATAAACAACCAGTTCTTCGCCTGGTTTTATTTTGTGGTTAGCAGCAATGGTTTTACCATTCACAAGCACACGACCGGCTTCAATAGCCTGCTGTATTTTATTTCGGGAAGCACCTTCGATGCGGGCAACAAGAAATTTATCAATGCGTATAGGTTCCTGTCCCTTATCTACTTTCAAATTCATCCGCTCATATAATTCTTCCGAACCTTCTTCAGCTTCGTTATCGGGAACCTCTTTGTGTAAAGCCATAACAACGAAAAATTTGAACAAAGATAGGGATTGAATCAGGAAGCTTTAAGGAATGGCGCCTTGCCCGGTTTCCATTGCTTTATTGAATTCCTATATTAGTAGAAAAGATTTTTTTAATAGAGATAGTCAGGAAGGTATCAACGAATGTTAAGTTAAACCTATTCGGCAGTCTGCTTTGATCTCTTTTCCTTCATGTCTGGCTTGTTGAGGAAGGCAAAGATCTTAAAAAGAACTGCTGAGCACGCCGAGTTGTTTATTACTTCTTTAATCGCTTTGCGATCTTTTTATTAAAAACACTAACCGCAGGCACAGAGAACGCTGAGTTTTTTTAATTCTTTAATAGCTTTACGATAGTCTTCCCCTTTGGCCTCTTTTCTCTTTTCTCTTTGACCTCTTTCTCTCATCTGCCTGCAATCAATTAAATTTGCCCCATATAATGAGTAAACAAGAAATAATTTTTAAGGACCTGGGCCGCATGGATTATCAACGGGCATGGGATTACCAGGAAATATTACTACAACAAAATGTAAGTAAGAAAAAGGAATGGAGTGAATTGAAATTAACTGGTCATCTCATTCAAGACTCTTCGATTACCGACTCGTTTAACAGTCATACTAACGTTAAAGACAACCTGCAATCTGCTGATGGCGCAGTACAAACCATCCATCATCTTATTTTCGTTGAACATCTGCCTGTTTACACCATTGGGAAAAGTGGGAACGAGGAGCATATTCTCATTGATGATAAGGCACGGACCGCAAAAGGAATTGATTACATAAAAACAAATAGAGGCGGTGATATTACTTTTCATGGTCCCGGTCAGGTGGTCGGATATCCTATTCTTGATCTGGAAAAATTTGATACAGATATTGGAAAGTATCTTCGGAATTTGGAACAGGTTATTATTCTAACGATGGCGGCCTATGGGTTAAAAGGGGAGCGCTCCACAGGTGAGACAGGCGTTTGGATGGATGCAATGGTGAAAGGCAGGGAGCGAAAGATATGTGCGTTGGGAGTTCGATGCAGCCGGTGGATTACAATGCATGGTTTTGCTTTTAATGTAAATACAGAGCTGGCTTACTTTGATAACATAGTTCCCTGTGGAATTCGTGATAAACAGGTTACCTCCTTGCAAAAAGAATTAGGCAAAACAATTGATATCGATGAGGTGAAAGAAATACTAAAGTACAATTTTGAAAAAGTGTTTGATTCGGTACTTGTTCTTTAATGCTATTTTAGCTATTCATAAAACCTACTAACCCACATTAAAAAAAGTCGGATTTTTAGAAATCTTTAGTAATAAAGAATTTATTTTTTTCTTTTAAAGTGGCCTCTTCATACAATTCAAAGCGAAACCAACCGGCATGTAAAAAATTTGCTTTGTCAATAATGAGAGAACTCTCTTTCACTTTTGTAATTTCAAACAAGAGATTGTTTTTCTCATCAAAAAATTTGACACTGTAATTTTTAGTGGAGGCATCTTGTAGCGAGATCGAAACATTTCCATCCTTTTCTGTAAAAACATAAAGGGAGGCTTTAAAAACCTCTTTAGGTACAAATGGTTTAATAAGAATAGTATCAATAGAACGGAAAACAAGCGTGTCTTTGCTCTTATATACTATTGAATCGCGAAAGGATTTAAAGTTTTTTTCAGCAATTTGAAACAGAATACTATCACGTCTTTTAATAATAAAAAATTTTTCAATGGCAGGCTTCAGACCAAGACTGTCCTTGTTCAATTCATTTTGACCATTTATTTTATCGCGCAATTTTTTTGATTCTGAAATACTCAGATTGTCGGCGAATACCTCTCTTTTTGATCCGGCCAAAGGATTTTTTTCAGAAAAGATCCTAATGCTATTTTTTGAAGTATCCCAAAGGGGTTTTTTTGAAGCAGAGAATTCATATTTCCCACTATCCAACACAATAAATAGCCTGTAAAACATAAATGGAGTTGCAGCCTTTGTATCAACAAATCCATTTTGGGGAATAGAGGCATCCGGAACTGTAAGAATTGTTTTGAAGTTTTTAAGGCTATCGATCGATCGCTGAATGCTTATTTGCGAAACAGCACGAAAATTATTCGTCCAGTTGATAAAAACCCTATTATTTCCCTTGGTAGTAACAGAAAATTTTGGAAGGGTATCCTGGGCCGGCAGGGTACCCGAAAATAGGGAGATGATTGTAACTAATAACAAAATTCTAACCATGAGCCTTATAACGAAAAGGATAGCGAACTATTATTAATAAAATCAAAGATAATAGATTGTGTTTGGCTGCCAACGAAATTAACTTCTTTATAAGTTGTAATTGAAAATCAGCTCACCTTCTGTGAGCGAGCGATTACCTTGTAAGCCTCCGCTATGTATTGCAAGAACTTTACTTCCTTCGGGGAAAAAATTATTTTCGGAGAGGTTAAAAATGGCACGAAATAGTTTCCCGGTATATACGAAATCGGTAGGAAGTTGATGTTGCTTGTAAAGAGTATTCATAAAGGCAATCAATCCAGGTGTTTTTTTAGCATAACCACCCTCTTCAAAATTGTACAATAATGAGAAATGAGGATGATCGCTTTTAGTTTTCAGAAATGTTATCAGCTCATTATTTTCCCGATCATTAATTTTTAATACTGGAATACCGATAATATATTGAGTATGTTTAGACGATTTTAGCAGGCCGGCCATCATTGTTCCCGTTGCTGCAGCACAAATTATATGGGAATAATTATTTATTGGAACCAGACTCAGAATTTCTTGAGCTCCTTTCACGCCTTCTTCACTTTGCCCTCCTTCATTAACCCAATAATACTCGTTGAATCTTTCCGCCCATTGCTGTTTTAGTGTTGATTTATTTTTGAATTGTTCACGCCCGGTAAAAAATAACTGCATACCATACTCTTTTAATTGAAGAAGCGTAGGTGAGTAGATGGAGGGTTCTTCTCCACGTACAATACCAACCGATTTTAATTTTTCTGCGTTACAAGCACAGGCAACTGCTAACAAGTGATTGGAATAAGCGCCACCCAAACTAAGCAATCCTATTTTCTGTTGTTTAATGGCAGCTTCTAAATGGTACTTAAGTTTAAACCATTTATTTCCCGATATTACAGGGTGAATTAAATCAGTACGCAGAACCTCCAACGTTATCCTTTTTTCATCAAACAATTTGTCCTGCAATTTTTCAATGGTTGCTTTCGTTAAATCAACACTTGCCGTTAGGTTTAAAGGCATCATTTATGTAAATACTTAATTGATTAATTTCGCAACTGAATTTTAAAATTACACTAATGCAACCAACTTTATTGATTCTGGCAGCCGGTATGGCTTCGCGATATGGAAGTATGAAGCAGATGGAGGGATTTGGCCCCGCTGGCGAGACTATTATGGATTATTCTATTTATGATGCAATAAGAGCTGGATTTAAGAAAGTGGTTTTTATTATTCGCAAAGACTTTGCCTCAGATTTTAAAGAAGTATTTGAACCTAAACTTAAAGGAAAAATTGCTATCGATTATGTTTACCAGGAACTGACAGCACATACTGAAGGCTATGCAATTCCACCAGACCGGACTAAACCCTGGGGTACCGCGCATGCTATTCTATGTGCGGCAGATGCAGTAAAAGATCCTTTTGCGGTTATCAATGCCGACGATTTTTATGGAAGAGATGCCTTTGAAAAAGCATTTCGGTTTCTCACCACCGATTGTAATGAAAAACTGTATGCCATTATAGGATATGATTTGATGAAAACGCTCTCTGAAAACGGTACCGTTAACCGTGGAGTTTGCCAGGTGAATAATCAGGGAAATCTAACAGCGATTGCTGAACGATTGAATATTGTATATAAAGATGGCAAAGTAACATGCGATGATCATCAACTCCCTCACGAACTTCCGTTGCATACTTCCGTTTCGATGAATTTCTGGTGCTTTGATACTGCTATCTTTTCCTATTCTCAAAAATTGTTCAGCCAGTTTTTAGCCGAACAAGGAATGAAGCCAAAATCGGAATTTTTTATTCCGATTGTAGCTGATCAATTTATACATGACAAAGGAAGCATTCGCGTAATTCCAACTTCTTCGAAGTGGTTTGGAGTTACTTATAAAGAGGATGCACCCGACGTGCGAGCAAGTATAAATAAACTGGTTTCTACAGGTGAATATCCTGCTGGCCTCTGGAAACAATAATCTAATTCTTCACACCTGCTTCTGAATAGGTATAAATTAATTATTTTCGATTGGAAAATTAATTTTCATTGAAGCCTGTTGCAAATACGTTTGAAATTGCAGAGTTGATCAATCTTCGCGATAGAATAGGATTTAACCTGTTATATGACCAGTTTACGCCGGTGGTTTTTGGAGTATGCCATAAGTTTGTTAGTAATAGGGAAGCGGCCGAGGATCTGGTTCAGGAAACCTTTATAAAAGTATGGAAGAATATAAGCCAATTTGATCCTGATAAATCCTCTTTTTCTACCTGGCTCTTAAACATTGCACGTTATACTGCCATAGATTATTTACGTAGTAAGTCGTATAAACAGCAACTAAAAAACCAAAATCTTGAAAATTCCGAATATCAATATGAAAAACCTGCAATTTCTTATCTTGAAGAGAGGGCGGAGCTTCAAGGGTTGATAGAAACTTTAGAGTATAAATACAGGATCGTACTTGAACTGATTTATTTTACTGGTTATACCCAGGAAGAAACGGCCGAACTACTTAATATTCCTTTAGGCACTGTGAAAACAAGAACAAGATTCGCTATCCAAACACTTAGAGCTGTTTTAATTCAATGATGAACGAACAACAATATATTGAGACTGGAATATTAAACGATTACTGCCTGGGCTTGTTGAATAAAGAACAACAGGAACAGGTTGAGGAAAATATGAAATTATATCCAGTCATCAGGGTTGAAGTAGATGCCATCAATAGTACGCTTGAACATTATGCGACTTCTTACCAATCCTTACCTCCCGAAAATTTGAAGGAGAGAATTTGGAAAGCATTGGAAAATATTACAAGGGAAGAAAAGATTTCATTAAGTGATTTGCCCTTGCTTACTAAGTTTTCTGATTCGAAAAATTGGTTAAAACTTATAAAGCCATTACTTATTGAGAAGGCTGCAGGGCAGGAGTTTTTTATTAAAGTGTTGCGTGATGACAAAGAGGCTTTGCAGAGTTTAGTGTGGTCTTCAGTTAATTATCCGGACGAGGTTCATGATGATGTGCAGGAAAGTTTTATTGTGTTGGAGGGATCCTGCGAATGTTTTATTGGGGAGGAGGTAATTCGTATGGGCCCCGGCGATTTTATGGAAATACCTATGCATACCCACCATGATGTAAAATTATTATCACCTTATTTGATGGCAATCGTTCAGCGTAGAAAGATAGCTTGAGCACAAAAAAAATTCGGAGGAAAATAACTTAGAACCTGTCTAAAATTCATATTTCTAATAATAGAAGCCGCAGATTCGCAGATTAAAAAATCTTAATTAAGTTAACTTATCTGTACTACATCTGCGAATCTGCGGCAATACAAAAAAATATAAAATCATTTTTAGACAGCCTCTTAGCAAAGTATTTTCTTCCGGAGGGAATATGCTATCAATACTTTTAATAACTCTTTACCATAAATACGCAGTCTTCAATCTTTTTAATCTGTTGTGTTCTTTCCATATTTTTTACCTGGCTTATAGAGGGAAGTTTTACGTTTTTAACCGAACTGTCGGCCTTTTTTACTTCATCGAGAATGCGGAAGATATTTTTTGAAGTAACAGCAAATACAACACCCTCGGCCTGAAGTTGGCGGGTATTAATGATACCAATTACTTCACCATTTTTATTAAATACCGGACCGCCGGAGTTACCTGGGTTAGCAGGTACACCAATTTGGCAAGTCATAGTATCGCCTTTATAACCCGTTTTAGCACTCATGTAACCCTCATTATATACAATCTCATTTCTTGGGTAGCCAAGCGTAAATAATTGTTCGCCCAATTCAGAGCCTGTTTTTCGAATTGAATAAGGGAGTGCATTAACAGATTTATAATCTTTATCCTCAATTTTCAAAATAGCCAGGTCAGATTCACTATTGATATGCAAAATAACTGCATGAAATTCCTGTCCCTTATTGTTTTGAACCAATACGGAAGACGAACCTTTTACAACGTGCGCATTGGTAATAAGGAATCCTTTTCCATCAATAAGAAAACCAGTGCCCCCCGATTTAATAGGAATATTTTTTGGAGCTTTATCTTCAATCTTTTTTTCTACTTTATCTAAGGTTTCTTTATTTTTTTTCGCTACTTCATTTTTGAATTCAATGCGCAAATTTTGAACCACTTCGTTATTCTGTTTGCGGGTGTATAAGGATACCGAAGTTGCTATAAGAAAAGTTGTAATTCCCGCAATTGTTGCTGCAACCGCCATTACTTTTTTATATCTTTTCCAGATTTCTCTTACGATGCCCTTTGGTGCTATCTCTTTAATCTCACCATTTTCGTAAAGTTGATTGTGTACATCATGAAGTGTTGATTTGTAATTTTTCCAGTTACTAAAATCGCCTAATTGTTTAAAGAACATCGTTTGTTCTACCACTAATTGATCCACTTCCGGATTGCTGTTCCGTAATTGATCAAAAAAAGTTTTTTCATCAGGAGTCATTTCATCCCTGATGTATTTTTCAACAGCTTCCAGCATTTGTATTTCTTCCATCATCACTTGTTATTTTTAAATTCTGCAAAGAAAAGTTTCTTCAACCGCATCAGGCATTTATACTTTTGATTCTTGGCATTGTCTGCATTGGTGTATCCAAAGTTACCAGCTATCTCTGTCATGTTTTTCTTCTGTAGATAGTAGGCTTCCAACAAACTTTTACAGGGTTCTCCAAGGCTATGCATGGCTTTTTCCATCATCACCAATTCTCCATTACGTTCTTCATGTTGATCGATCTCTTCCTCAACCGGAATAGATTCAACCAAACTACCTAAATCGGGCACAAATTTTTGTGCTTTTTGAAGTTTTTTAAGCCAAAGTCGACGGCAAATTGAATAGATATAAGTTTTAAGCTGACTTGTTAATTCAAAAGAGCCGGTCTTTGCTTTCTCATAAAGAACAATCATTGCTTCCTGAAAAATATCCCTTGCATCATCGGACGTTCCGTTATTGTTAATGATCATGCTTTGAACCATACTATAATGCTGTTTATAGATCGTTTCAATAGCCACTCTGTCGTTTTTAGCCAGACCTTCAATTAATGCAAACTCACCAGAAATATTTTTCGACATTATATCCATCAATTAATACAGTTTTTTACTCAAAGTAACCCCTTGTGGGTAAAATTGCTCTAAAAGTATAACCCGCTTCAAATTTCGATTATATATAAGTCAAAAAAAATATTTTAAATTTTTTCCGTTGGCGGGTTACCTTATTCGTCTTTCGGAATTAATCACATATCAATTGTAAACAAAACAAAAAATCGGTAAAAATGAAAAAGCTCCTCTTGGTTTTAGCTATCGGTACTTTCGTAGCATGTAATAGTGAAACTGCCGCTGACGCAGTAAAAAAAGCAGATTCAACAGCAGAAGCTATTAAGGCTGTTGATACGTCTGTAAAGGCTGCTATCGATACTGCTGCTGCAAAAATAATTGACACCCTGAAGAAGTAAGTTTTTTAGTATAGCAGTATATCAGAAATATCCATTAATCCGGAGATTTTAATTACTGTTGTATAATAAAATAGTGAATGAGCCCCCATAACCTGGGGGTTTATTGGTTTACGCCCTATTGGTGAAGAAGCTAAAAATTTGCCTTTAACAAATCTGCCACTACCTTATCAATAGGCAGCGTTACCATTAATGAGGAAAAGTTGTTCCAGTCAATAAAACGAAACGTTTCTGTTTCGCCGGTTTCCTCGTACACTTTCATTTGCGCATCGTCAAAATCAAACGGAACAAGTCGGAGTGGCACTTTTATGGATTCAAGTGGGTGCACAAAATAGTAAACTGAAATGATTTGGTGTTCCGGACTGAAAGCACTCATCTGAAAAAAGTCGGTAGTATAAATATGCTTTCCTGTTTCAATCGGCAAGTTCATTTCTTCTATAAACTCTCTCTTTAAACAATCCCGGGTTCCTTCACCAAATTCCAGGCCGCCCCCCGGAAATTTTGTATACTGTTGCCCTCTAATATATTCATCGCTGACCAATACCTGCTTTTGTTCATTTATAAGAATTCCATATACCCGGAGATTAAAAAAATGCATATCAAAATATTTTTTTTCTTAAAAAGAACCACCCAATAACAACAGAAACAAGGAACGAAAGAAGGGCAACAACGTAAAACGCATAGGGAGAACGTTCAAACCCACTTGGTACATTCATTCCAAATATGCTTGATACTAATACCGGGAAGGTGAGAACAATGGTGATTACAGAAAGTCTGCGTAATACTTCATTTTGATTATTGGCAATAATACTTGCAAATGCATCAAGCGTACTGCTTAAGATATTTGTATAAATATTGGCCATTTCGAGAGCCTGTGCATTGTCTACTACGAGGTCATTTAAGAATTCTTTTTCTTCTTCGTTCAACCCCATAAAGTTAGTTCGTTCAATTTTCATCAACAACATCTCATTACTTCTCAATGCAGTAACAAAGTATACAAGGCTTTTCTGAATACGCATCATTTGCAATAACTGCTCATTTTTGCTGGAAGCATAAAGTTTTTGCTCCAATACATTTCGTCGTACGTTTATTTCCTTCAAAAACTCTGTATACGTCTGAATAATCTTTTCGAAGATTTTGAGGGCCATCATTTTTCGGTTATCGGGATGGCGATTTTGGAATGTGTGGAGAAATTTTTTAATGGCACCGTTTTCAAATGAATTTACCGTTACTATCTGTGTATGTGTAAGTATAATACACAAAGGAATTGTGATATAATAAGCATCACTTTCATTAAAAGAATTATTTTCTGTGGGCGTTTTGATAACAATAAGTTTTACGTTATCGTCTTTTTCAAAGCGACTTCTTTCGTCGATATCCAGCGAGTCTGTTAAAAAGTCGAGTGGTATTTCAAGTTGGCTGGAAAGATCAGAAAATTCCTCTTGTTTTAATGGCGGCAATACATTTATCCAGGTTCCATGCTCCGGCTGATCGATTTGGACAGTTTGATGATTTATATTTTTGAAATACTGTATCATTGGCCGCGCAAAGATAGGCGGCACGCAGTTAGGAAACTGGAAGGATATGAATCTTTTTGTTTGAAAGGATCACTTTAAAAAACAGCACGACTATTCCAATAACAAAATAGTCGTGCTGAAAAACTTATTGAATATATTTTCTTGCAACGTCAAACGCAAAAACCACTTCGTCGAGCATTAATTTGGATTGTGCAGCCGTGGTGCAAAGCCTTAACCGATCACCTCCCGGAGGTACTGCGGGGTAGATAACCGGATTGGCAAGAAAACCAAGCTCATAGAGTTTTGCGGAAAGCAGCAATGTTTTTTCACGATCGCCTACAATAACTGGAATAATGGGCGACTCTGTATGACCAGTATTGTAACCAAGGCGATTAAAATTCTTTTTGAGATATTCAGTATTCTCAAAGACTTTCGCGATACGTGCCGGTCCTTCTTTTTCAATCATTTCAATAGCGGCAAGGCATGCGGCAGTATTTGCGGGCGACATTGCGCATGAAAAAACAAATGGTGATGCAGCATGTTGCATAAATATTACTGCCTGCCTGGAGGTAGCAATAAAACCGCCACCTACCGGAATTGATTTTGACATGGCGCTTGTATAGATTTCAATCTCATTCGGAGAAATACCAAAGTGTTCATCAACACCCCGTCCCGTTGCTCCCAAAACACCAAGAGAATGACTTTCATCCAGGATAATATAAGCACCATATTTTTTCTTTAATGCAACAATTTCAGGAAGCGGACAAATATCACCCTCCATTGAATAGATTCCTTCTACAATAATAAATGTTCTTTTAGCGGTAGTTTGTTTTTGCAATAATTGTTCGAGATGCAGCATATCATTGTGCAGACATTTGTCAAACGTTAATTGTGCCATACTCAAGGCATCAATCAAACTACGATGCACATACTCGTCAATTATTACGCGGTCGGTTTTTTGGATAAGCGTTGTGATAGCGGCAAGGTTGGCCATATAACCTGATGAACAGGTGATGACGGCTTCTTTTCCCTTAAAATCAGCAATCTTCTTTTCTAATTGCCTGTGCAATTGATTTGTACCTGCAAGCATGCGGGCACCACCGGTACCCGTACCGAATTTTTTAACGGCATTGATTGTTGCATTCTCAATATAGGGATGGCCAAGTAATCCCAGGTAGTCATAAGACGAAAGCATGTACATATCACGGTTATTAGCAAAAACAACTGGCCCTGATTTGCTATTCATGGTTTGTTGAAACATGTAAACATGATTCGTTACCATTGCGTGAATGTCTCCGAACCAGCGATTGGCTGTTCTTGATTTAATAAGCGGTTCGGCTACCGGAATAGCTGATTCCGAATTAAAATAACCTTTAAATGGATCCTCAGGCTTTAAGGTCTTCGGATCAAGCGTAGGATGAGGAGACGACAATGCGTCCCCCACCTTGAAATTGATGGAGGGATTTAGCATATACTTGAATTTGTGGTTTCGCAATTGGCTAACTCACAGGGTGGGGGATATGCTTTTAAAGGATAATAGATTTACAAACAGGCGACGATCAACAAAAAAGAATAAACAGCTATTGAGAATTATTCTTTTTTCATTAGAGTAAACTGTAAGCATATTCATTGCAACAAAAATTGAAGTTAGGGGCTTTGACTATTGCCGAAATAACTAATTTAATAAACTACAAAATAACCCTTATTATTTCCGTTGGTAATTATTTATAGCAAGTTCTTATTGCTATGATAATGACAATGCCAGGAGTAAAATTTTAAAATACTTATAGTTTCTTTATTCCTTCAAGATGATGCTGAGTGTGGTAAATTGTAAAATAGCATAATTCGCGAAGAGTTATTTTACCCAGGAGAGAATGTTTGATCGTATAACAATCGAGTTGAGCTGATGTCCAGTTTTTTTTGACTGCCTTTAAGTAAGTAATGGAAGTCCTTTGCCAATTATTAATTATTTTTTCTTTACTTATTGAAGATGTAATTTTTTTTGGTATATACCTGCCTGTAGCTTTTCCGCCATTTCTGAGTGCGTCAAGGTATTTTTCAACCAATATATCATACGAATAGGATGGCCTTTTGGGTTTGCCCCCTACAAAACGAACCACAAATTTTGGAAGCGCATAGGCTGCGGTGGTAGTTCGGGTAGCAATGATTAAGTGTTGGACATGTTGTGCGATTGACCAGGTATTTTCATGTAGCGCTCTAAAAAATATAGCTTCGTCTTTCTGCTTGATGCCCTCGGTAAATTGATTAAATGCCAAATTGGTGTGTACAAGTATTTCCTCGATACTCAGTGTTTGTTTCATCTTAGCTATTTAGTATAAATTCTCCCTCAAAAACTTTTTCTGCGGGGCCACGCAACCAAATATTTGAAAAGGTTCGGTTATCTATCCGGTCGAATTCTACATTTAGTTTTCCCCCTCTCGTATAAACAGTAACATCATTAAAGCCAAGTGGATTGTGAAAGCAAACAAGGGCGGCGGCTGTAACGCCTGTGCCACATGAAAACGTTTCGTCTTCAACGCCACGTTCGTAGGTACGAACAAAAATACTATCTTCTTTTTGTTGTTCGGTAAAGTTTACGTTAATCCCTTCTTTTTTGAAGTGGTCATGGTATCGAATGTCTTTTCCTTTATTGACAATATCCATTTCCGTTATATTGCTTACGATTTTCACATAATGTGGAGAACCGGTATCTAATATGTAATCGCCGTGATATTCTTCAATGTCGTTTACATCGTTCATTTTCAGGCTTACAATACCATGATCGTTAATAGTAGCTTCATGCTCGCCATCTACAGCGAGAAATTTATAGGTACTCCTTCCAATATTAAGATGGGAAGCGAATTTTACCATACACCTTCCTCCATTGCCACATAGGCTGCCTTCCTGTCCATCGGCATTATAATACTTCATTTCAAAATCGTACTGTTCTTTATTGTTCAAAAGCATCAATCCATCAGCACCAATTCCAAACCTGCGATCACACAATTTTTTGATCTGTTCGGCTGTTAATGAATTATACTGTTCGTTTCTATTATCAAGAATAATAAAATCGTTTCCGGTGCCCTGGTATTTATAAAAATGAATGGTCATTGAGTAAGATTATCTGTTGAGTTTATTGGCTATGAATAAATAGTTGATTCAAGAGATTTAGAAAAAAAATAGCTAATCGTAAAATTAAGGATAAACTACAAACTGCTTAGGATATCTAATGTTTTTACAATTAGCTTATCAACCGCTGCTTTGCTATCTTTTGAAAACTGTTTGGCCACCCGGTTTGCAACAATGGCATTAATACTTAAACATTGATGACCCAATAGTTTTCCTAAACCATATATAGCCGAGGTTTCCATTTCAAAATTAGTAATGCGGTGCTGTCCAAAACTAAATTGAGTAAGTCGATTTACAAGTTCAGGATTACTGAGACCTAACCGCAATATCCTTCCCTGTGGTCCATAAAACCCCGGGCAGGTAACTGTAATGCCTTGATGAAATCCGCTAACAAAATTTTTAAGTAGCGACGTATTTGCGCTACTGATATATGGTTGTGAAATATGATTGTGCAATTGTGTTTGGGTGATGAAAGAGTGAATCAGTTGTTCTTCTTCGTTATTGTGTGTAAACCGGTAAAAATTT
>JANNEK010000410.1:0-9403 GCA_031378605.1 Chitinophagaceae bacterium
GGAATAGCTACCGGTTGGGGACGTTTATCCTCAATACCCCCAAAGATGGCTACGGCCTCATTGTGAATAACCCAATCTGAAGGAACAATCAGTTTAGCACCACCAAATATT
Source organism: Chitinophagaceae bacterium (assembly GCA_031378605.1). Taxonomy (GTDB): domain Bacteria; phylum Bacteroidota; class Bacteroidia; order Chitinophagales; family Chitinophagaceae; genus Endoryza. The sequence goes on from JANNEK010000410.1 coordinate 112, forward strand.
TGTACCGATTCTATCTCTATCTGGGGTTGTTGAAAATTTGCCTGTACCAGGTTTATCTCTGCACCGCCAAATACACATACAATTTCTCCTCCTTTAAAATTTTTCGAATAGATATTTTTCTTTATCCCGGAAAATACAGAAACAACATCCAATATCTCTTGTTCTAATATTGCCTGCTGGCCTGTTGTATTGGTAGTATCAGCATTAGTGACAGAAGTATTACTAGTAGGATTTGCTGAAGTTTCCTCTTCCGTTGCTGCGGAAGCGAGATCATTTGTATTATAAAAAATATTTTTGGAGCGGTATGGGCGAAAAATTAAATAGGCACCCAATCCTATCAATGCAAGTGGCCAAAAGAACCTACGTAATGAATGATCAAATACAAAATAACTCTCAATAAGAAAATAACTACCTATTAAAATCATTGCCAGCCAACCCCCACCGCGAAACTTATTACGAACTCCAATAAAACATCCAAGGGCAATCAATAACATTTGCCAGGAAAATAACCAATTCATATCAATAATAAAACTCTTTGCAAGTGCAGCAACACCTACCAGCAAAATAAATGCACCACTCCAAATACCTCCTTTTATATCCATATTCCTGTTTATCCTTTTTTTAAAATTTCTGGATTCGTTCATGGTTTTAAATTTTAATCAAATCTAGTATCCGGAAATTAGGTTGCCTACTGTAATTTGGTAATAAGCTCTTGAAAGTCGGCAAAACCGGTAAATAGATCGGTGAAAAAGGTGCTGGTTTATTTGTGCGGGTTATATACCTGGCGGAGGATACGGCTAAGGGTTTCAATTGTCATTCCAAAAAAAAGATACAATTTACTTTTGCGGTATTCAGTTTAAAAATGGCTGAGGTATTCATGAAGCAGTTGTATTTATCCGTTAGATTATTTAAGCTCAATAAAATTCTTATTTTTTTTCTTGAATTTAAGTAATGGCACTTACAAGGTTTTATTGTATCATTAGAAGTGAGTATTATTTGTGCAGCTTTATTTTTGATTTAAGGAGATTGAAATTCTTCGTTCTATCGAAAGATAATCCGGGCATTTATATTACCAGACTGGCTTTCTATAGCTAAAAAATTTCAGGAAATACCCATCAATTTAAAAGTATCTCCATCAAATAAGCCCTTGTCACTTAGTTTAAGATGTGGTATTACCAGCAACGCCATAAACGAAAGAGTCATAAAAGGAGAAGATAAAGTTGACCCTAACGACTTAGCCATGCTGTCAATTGCAGTATAGGCAGTAGCAACTTTATAACCATCTTCATTACTCATTAATCCGGCTACGGGCAAAGCAAGTATGAGCTCCAACTTCTCATCTACACAACTGACTCCCCCTTTCCCGGTAATGATGAGATTAACGGCTTTGCAAATATTTTCATCATTCACACCTACTGCAACTATATTATGGCTATCATGTGCAACCGAAGAAGCTATTGCTCCTCTTTTCAAGCCAAAATTCTTAATAAATGCTTTTGCAATGGGCGCATTCGTGTAACGGTTAACAACTACAATCTTTAATATATCTTCATTTATATTGCTACTAAGAATACCTTCTTTTTCTATTAAATTCACTTCAATTTTATTAGTAATCAATTGGCCGTCCAAGGCTTCAATTATTGAAACAGTACCGATTGAGTTTTTTAAGGTAGTTGAAAAAATAAAATCTGCCGGCTTTTTTATAGTACAGGAAAAATTATTAATAGATATCCTCCCTGTACTTTTAAACTGTCTGTTTGGTAGTCCATCTTCCGGCTTCCTGCTACCCGCTTCCGGCTCCTTACTCCCGGCTCCCCACTTTCTGCTCCCCACTTCTGGCTCCCTACTTCCTGCTCCCCACTTCCTGCTCCCTACTCCTGACTCCCGACTCTCAATAAACGATTTTCCTTTTTCCGCAACCAGTTCACCATTAATATAGGTTTGTATCACTTCAAAATTTATTAAATCCTTTATTATAATAAAATCTGCAGCATCTCCTGTTCTTAATAAGCCTACTGGTAGTTTATAATGTAATACCGGATTGATACATGCTGCTTTCAAAATACTATATACATTAATACCTTTATCAACTGCCCGGGCGCACAATTGATTGATATGTCCGTTTACAAGACTGTCGGGATGTTTATCGTCGCTGCAAAACATCATTTCATTTGGATAGTCATGCAACAATTCAACTAAGGCGTCAAAATTTTTTGCAGCGCTTCCTTCCCGAATAATTATTTTCATTCCACATTGTAATTTTTCGAGGGCCTCCTCGCGGGTAAAGCATTCATGATCTGTTGATATTCCGGCATCGATATAGGCTTTAGCTTCGGCTCCTCTTAATCCCGGAGCATGGCCATCGATGGGCTTACCTGCTAATTGAGCCGCTGCGATTTTCTTCATTACTTCAGTATCTTTATGAAGAACACCTGGAAAGTTCATCATCTCGCTTAAGTATAATATATCATCTCTTCGAAGAAGTTTTTCTACTTCCCCTGCATTCAACTCGGCTCCCGCCGTTTCAAAAATAGTAGCGGGCACACAACTGGGGGCTCCGAAATAAAATTTAAAGGGTACTGTTTTCCCATTCTCAATCATAAATTCTACCCCATCATAACCACAAACATTTGCAATTTCATGAGGGTCGCTAACAGTGGCAACAGTTCCGTGAACAACAGCCAGGCGGGCAAATTCTGCCGGAATAAGCATCGAACTCTCAATATGAACATGGGCATCTATGAATCCTGGTAATACAAAGGGTAATTGTGGATTTATATGACCGGTAATGGAAATAGGCTCAATGGTATTTACCTTTCCATTAACAATTTCGATCTTGCCGTGATAGACTTTTTGATTAAAAATATCGACTATATTTCCGGTAACTATTTGAACTTTCATGCGACTTATGAGTTGTTGTAATTATAACGATAAGTAGAATAGTATATAAAAATAAGCAAGGGGAACGGTTGCCCTTCTTAAATTTGATGTTCAAATCAAAAAAAATGAAAAAGATTTTATTCTCTGTTTTTCTTGCCAGCATTGTTTTGGCAGCATTTGCACAAACGGAAGAAGATGTAATTGGTAAGTACGTTCAGGCAATGGGCGGCATGGAAAAATTAAAATCGATACAGTCAGTTTATATGGAAGGCGTTTCTGTGGGACCTAATGGCTCGGAAGTAACTTCCAAAACATATAAAGTTCAAGGGAAATTATACCGACAGGAAATTGATTTTGGGATGGGTTCGTTTACAATGATTGTTACGGATAAAGAAGGATGGTTCTCGAATCCGAGAAACGGGGGAGCTTTTGAACCCTTTCCTGCTGAGGCAGTGATTGCCCAGCAAAATGAACTGGATTGTGAAGGAACTCTTGTAGAATATGTTTCAAAAGGTCATAAAGCAGAATTAGTAGGTAAGGAAACAATTGATGGAAATGAATGTTACAATATTAAACTCACGTTAAAGTCTGGACGTTCCATTAATTATTTCATCGATAGTAAAAATTGGTATATAATTCGTACCTCTGCGAAAGGATCAGGAGGTATGTTTGGAGGAGGTGGTGGCCGCCAGGGAGGCGGAGGAGAAATGGAAGTTAAAACCAATTATTCTGATTTTAAAAAAACAGCCGACGGATATATTTTTCCGATGACGATAACCAGAGCAGGTATGGGTGGACGGGATATGAGTACTAATATTGAAAAAATTGAAGTTAATAAAACGGTTGATCCAAAATTATTTAAACCGGAATAAGCGCTAAAAGAAATTGTTGTAGATAGTCTTTTTGTAGTGTCCATAGTTTAGTCATCATTAGTATCGTTAAAATAGATTTCAAACAATAAAACTCTCTTAAAAATGAAACATTTGCGTATTGCATTATTTACCATCGCTTCTTTAGTTTCTTTTGCTGCAAAAGCACAAACTGCAGATGAAGTTATCGACAAACATATTGAAGCGTTGGGCGGGAAAGAAAAGTTGAGTACCCTTAAAAGTGTTCGTATGGAAACAAACCTAAGTGTACAAGGAATGGAAATTCCGGTGATAACAACTAAAGTACATAATGTTGGACAGCGGGTTGATATTTCGGCAATGGGAATGGAAGGTTATGTGATTAATACGCCCACTTCCGGATCAACTTTTATGCCTTTTATGGGTCAATCTGCCGCTGAAGCAATGCCTGAAGACCAGGTAAAACAAGCCGCTGATGATCTCGATATTCAGGGAGCATTATTAAACTATAAGGATAAGGGTCATACGGTAGAGTTAGTAGGAAAAGAAGCCGTTGATGGAACAGAATGTTTTAAACTAAAAATTACTGCAAAAGGGGGTTCAGTTCGTACACTATTTATTGACCCTAAAAACTATTATATAATCAGGGTAATTGCCAAAGCTACCGTTAATGGTCAGGAACAGGAAATAACCATAAATTATGGCGATTATAAAAAAACAGAAGACGGGTTTTTATTTCCTTTTTCGATTGGTGGTGCATTTGGACAAGGTGATATGACCGTAACAAAGATTGAAGTGAATAAGTTAATTGACGAGAAAATATTTAAAACAAATTAATCTTCTTTAGAAAAAATAAAACCCGGTATGTTACACACCGGGTTTTTTTATGTATTACCAACCAATTTTTGTTTATGAAGAAACTTTTTTTGCTCACACTCTTTATTGCCGGCTTAGCTAACAGTAATGCACAAACCGTAATTAACGATGCAACGTTTGGAATGATGGAGGCCCGGCTTTTAGGCCCAGGCACCATGAGTGGCCGAATTACCGCTATTGAAGGGGTTACTGAAGATAATAAAACGATTTACGTTGGAACCGCTGGTGGTGGTATTTGGAAAACAACCAATGCCGGAGCTTCTTTTAAACCGGTATTTGACAAATATTGCCAATCAATTGGTGCCATTGCCATTGATCAAAAAAACAATAAAACAATTTATGCAGGCACCGGAGAAAGCAATATGCGAAATTCTGTATCCATTGGTAATGGCTTGTATAAATCAACCGATGGCGGTGATAACTGGAAAAAAATTGGATTAGACAGTACTGAGCATATTGCGCGGATAGCGATAGATTCTAAAAATACAACAACTATTTATGTTGCAGCGCCAGGACCCTTGTGGAGTGACAGTAAACACAGAGGATTGTATAAAAGTAATGATGGAGGAACTACCTGGGAAAAAATATTATATATAAATGAAAAAACGGGTTGTGCCGAAGTAGCCATTGATCCGCAAAATTCAGCAATCATCTATGCTTCTACCTGGGAGTTTAGACGTCTGCCGTATCTATTCAATTCGGGCGGAACCGGAAGTGGAATGTATAAAAGTTTGGATGGAGGAAAAACCTGGAAAGAATTGTCGAACGGATTGCCTCCTAAACCTTTTGGAAGAATTGCATTTACACTTGCCCCCAGTGCACCCAATAATTTGGTAGCAATTGTAGAATCGAATGAAACAGGGCTTTACATTTCTGCCGATGGTGGCGATAATTGGAAAAAGCAAAGTGCAGTGGCCAACGTAGTAGCGCGCCCATTTTATTTTAGTACGATTGTTATTGATCCCAAAGACCCGAAGAGAGTATACAGGCCGGCTTTTAAATTCTCTTATTCGGTAGATGGCGGTTACTCCTTTGCGGAAGCAAGCTTTGAAGGTGCTTCGGTTCACGCTGATCATCATGCGCTTTGGATAAATCCAAACAATACTAACCAGCTTTATCTTGGAACGGATGGTGGATTGTATATCAGTTTGGATAAAGGTGCTACCTGGATGTTTGCACAAAATTTGCCGGTTGGGCAATTTTATCATGTTGCTATTGATGCAAAAGAACCATACAATGTAATGGGTGGGTTGCAGGATAATGGAAGTTGGATAGCTCCTTCTGCTGCACCTGGAGGAATAAATAATTCTCATTGGTTAACAGTAAATGGTGGAGATGGTTTTTGGATGCAGGCAGACAATACGGATCCGGATATTGTATATGCTGAATCTCAGGGCGGTAATGCAAACAGAATAAATATCAAAACAACAAAAGCAGTAAGTATAAAACCACAGCAGGTTGCTGGTGATGAAAAGCTTCGTTGGAATTGGAATACCCCAATCGTTAAAGGCATAGCTGGGAAAAAGAATTTATATATGGGCGCTCAGTACTTATATAAATCAACAGACCAGGGGAGAAACTGGAAAAGAATTTCACCCGATCTTACCACCAACGATAAAAAGAAACAAGAACAGGAAAATAGCGGAGGGTTAAGTGCTGATAATACATCGGCTGAAAATCATTGTACAATTTTTACAATAACGGAATCTCCTTTAGATGAAAACACCATTTGGGTAGGAACCGATGATGGAAACTTACAATATACCACAGATGCAGGCACTACCTGGAACAATGTTTCAAAGAATTATGCATTGGCAGGAATACCCTCACAAACCTGGGTGAGTAGTATTGAACCTTCCCGGTTCGATAAAAATATGGTTTATGCATCTTTTGAAAATCATATGTATGGTGATCATAAAACCTATGTGGCCAAATCAATTGATAAAGGAAAAACGTGGACGTTGTTTTCCAGTTCAGAATTTACAGGCTTTGCACATAAGGTTAAAGAAGACCTTGTAAGTAAGGATTTATTGTTCATTGGAACAGAAATGGGTTTGTTTGCAACAATAAATGGCGGAACAACCTGGTTTCGTATGAAAAATAAAATACCTGAATACAGTTTGGTTAGAGATATCCAAATTCATCCTACAACAAATGATTTAATTCTGGCAACTCATGGCCGTGGTATTATTATAGTAGATGATATAACGCCGATGCGTAACCTTGGACCAGATATAGCGGCAAAGGACGTTTACATCTTTAATAACGAAACAGTAAAACTCACTTCCGGCAATTTTGGAGGCGGTTCATTAGGTGCTGATGGTGGTTGGGAAGCTGGTAACCCTCCATCCATTCCCCCCATTCAATATTATTTAAAAGATAGAGTGAGCAGCGGAAAATTAGTGGTGGAAGTTTACGATGCTGAAGGAAAATTGGTTCAATCTATACCCGGTAGTAACCGAAAAGGAGTTAATAAAGTATACTGGAACCTTCGGGCTAAACCTCCTAAAACGGCTACGGGCGGAAGTAAAATGGATTTTGGTGGCTTTATAGCACCAATGGTATTGCCTGGTGATTATACGATAAAGCTTAAAATTGGTGATAAAGAATATCCATCCAGTATAAAACTGGTGCACAATGATGCGAACAAGGATTTTACTATGGAAGATCGCATGCTTCAATATAAAACCGGTATGGAACTTTTTAACATGCATGAACAGTTAGCCAAAGTGGTGGATGAAATTAATACGCGACAAAAAATGTTGAAAGAAAGTCTTCCAAAACTAAAGAATGCGAAAACAAAAAAATTGCTGGAAGAATACAATACACAATTAGAAACCCTAAGATCAGAATGCCTCGCAACCAAGCAAAAATCCCAGTTTGCAGATGAAGAAAGACTTCGTGAACGGATTACCGATGTATATGCTTCTGTATGTTCAGAAGAAGCAGCACCTGGCAACCTGCAGTTGCAAAGAGTAAGCCTTTTAAAAAATGAGCTAGTAAAAACAGAGCAAACAAATAATGCGATAACTACAAAATATTATACTAAGGTTAAAGAAGCACTCATTAAAGAAGGTTTACTAAAAGAAGATAAGCCGATACTGGAGAATAAGACGGGGAAATAATATTAAACGATACATATTAAAAAAGTGGTCATCCATGAGGGCCGCCCACTTTTTTTATTATCTTTTTTGATCATTTGCTTCCTATTCCTGCTGGCGTAAATAAATAGTTGTAACTGTTTAAGATAACGAAACGCTCCAGGTCATTTCATACAAAGTATGTTTGCTTTTAATACAGGTAAACATAAAATTACTGTCGAAATGAAGCTGCGTAGAATTTCCTCTTTCTTTAATAGATAATGAACCGCATACGTATACTTCCGTAGTGGAGCTTTCGAGCGCTACCTGGCCTGAAGGCACCAGTTGCTGATCAAACCCCATATCGGATCGGCGGGTAGCAATTCTCTCAACCATATTCCTGAGCAATTCAGGCTTATCAAAATCTGCTTCAATTTGTAAAATCTGTTTCATACTAAGTGGTTTAATGGTCTTACTGTTAATCATTGATTCATGCGCTGGTTTCCTCCTGGTTCTCCTTAATTAGATACGAAAAATAGCTACCGGGGTTACCAATAAAATGTGAAAATTTAGGAAAACTTATTGCCGCCTTACATCCAGGGGTCTTCTAAAGCCCATTAAATTGAGGTTGTCTTAAAGCGATGAATTTTTGAACGTTTTTTGTTCGTAAATTTCCCCTCCAAACTAAAACTGATTATGAGAAAACTATTCCTATCTGGCTCATTGGCCATTTGTTGTTTTTTTGCTTTTGCTCAAAAAAAGACTCCGGCAACAACAGTATCCACGGTTTCGAATGCAGACGCAATTCTTTTTTCAAAAGTAAAATATCGGTTAGTAGGGCCCTGGCGTGGTGGAAGAAGTGGAACTGCTACCGGAAGTTTCAAAAGTAAGAATACTTTTTACTTTGGTGCCACCGGCGGTGGTGTATGGAAAACAACCGACGGCGGGAGTAATTGGAAAAACATTTCTGATAAATATTTTGGTAGTTCTATCGGGTCAGTAGTAGTTTCTCCATCAGATGAAAATATAATTTATGTGGGCGAAGGGGAGAGTACGATGCGCGGAAATGTAAGCGAAGGATTGGGTGGAATCTGGCGAAGTACAGATGGAGGAAGATCCTGGAAGAATATTGGGTTAAAAGATGGGCGTCATATTGTTCGAATTGTAGTTCACCCGCAGGATCCAAATACAGTATGGGTAGCCGTTATGGGGCACTTATTCGGGCCAAATGAAGAACGGGGTGTATTTAAAACTACGGACGGTGGTAAAACCTGGAAGAGAACATTGTATGTGAATAATCAAACCGGCGCTTCCGAATTAGTTATGGAGCCCGGTAACCCTTCAGTTTTATATGCAGGAACCTGGCGATTATTGCGCACGCCACACAGTATGGAAAGTGGGGGCGAAGGCAGCGGATTATGGAGAAGTAATGATGGCGGTGAAACATGGACAATGATTTCTTCGAAAAAAGGATTACCAAAAGGAGTGTGGGGAATTGTTGGTGTTGCAATAGCTCCATCGAATCCCGACAAAATCTATGCAATTATAGAAAATAAAGACGGCGGGTTATATATGAGTAATGATGGTGGAGAAACCTGGACATTAACA
>JANNEK010000413.1:0-3668 GCA_031378605.1 Chitinophagaceae bacterium
CGATTATCCGGCTGCTCAATACAAGAAAAAAGACAATGGATTTCTTAAAAGAAATTTTCAAGAGTGAATCGAAAATTTACGAACGTAACCAATAAAAAGTTACAATTAAGTTATGATAGACGCGAAACCGGAAATACTGAAGGTATTTTATTAGAGTTTCTCATTAGTAAGAAATGGCAATGGCTCAGGCATTTGCTTATGCTAATCACTTTGGCTGTTATTTTTTATCCCGGAATCAACGCTACTGATTTAAAAAAAATAGCCATCCCTGAACCGGATACAATCATAAAAACACTTAACCGTGCCGGAATAGCTTTTTACTTGATTTCTGTAATGCTGATTTATTTTAATCTCTTTTTATTGATTCCTAAATTATTGTTGCAGGGTAAATACCTTTATTATCTGGCATCTTATATTGGGTTAGCCGTCATCTATTACTTGTGCGAATATTTCATCTCCAGGTTTTTTTTGGAAGACTTGTCAAAGTATTTCCCGACGTTTGAATTTTCCGTTAAAACGTTTGTTGATTCAACTTTTATCCCGCTCATCTTTTTATCCGCAACAGCAGGGTATAAAATATTTAAAAAATGGATCATTGATACAAAACTACTGGCTGAAATGAAAGAGGCGAAAATACAGGAAGAATTAACGAACCTTAAAAATCAGATAAACCCCCATTTTTTATTTAATACTCTCAATAACCTGAATACTTTAATAGATACCAACCCAAAGAAAGCATCGGCAGTAGTGCTGGGCCTTTCGGATGTACTGAGATACCAACTTTATGAAGCTACCTCAACTAAGGTATCGCTCAAAAAAGATATTGAGATTTTAAAACAGGTGCTGGAGCTTGAAAAGATCCGTCGTGATAATTTTCAATTCAATGCTTCAATTCAAGGAAACATAAATGCTGTGATGGTACCTCCTTTTATCTTTATCAATTTTGTAGAAAATGCCATTAAACACAGTGCTGATAACAAGAATTTCTCGTACATATCGCTCGATTTTTGTATAAACACAGAAGCGTTATTGTTCATTTGCAAAAATTCAGTTTCACCCAGCCTGATTACTAAAAATACTGGTGGAATAGGATTACAAAATATTAAAAGGCGCCTCGAATTATTGTATCCTGTTTCATTTATCTTAGATATTGAGCATAACGAAAAGGAATTTTCGGTAAATCTAACACTACCGCTATGAATTGTATATTAATTGACGATGAGCCTTTAGCAAGGGAAGGCCTTCAAAAAATGCTTAGTGGAATATCCTCGGTTGAACTAAAGGAATCTTTTAGCAACGCTTTTGATGCAAACGAATATCTTAAATCAACAACAATCGATTTAATGTTTCTTGATATCGAAATGGCTAATATGACTGGTCTTGAGTTTGCCAAAAGCCTACTCTATAAACCTCTACTGATTTTTATTACTGCCTATCCACAGTATGCCCTGGATAGTTATGAAATAGATGCTATTGATTACCTCGTGAAACCGGTTCGGATAGAAAGGCTGCTAAAAGCAATTAACAAAGCAGAAAATTATTTAAGGTTATTGCAAAGAAAAAATCAAGAAGAGGAAACAACAACTATCGAAGAAGATTATGTTTTTATAAAATCTGACCGGCGATTCGTAAAAATATTTTTTAAAGACATTCTTTATATCGAAGGATTGAAAGACTATGTAGTTATTCAAACAGAAAGTAAAAAAATTCTAACTGCGATGAATGTTAAAACAATTTTTGGACAGTTGCCAGAAAAATTATTTACAAGGGTAAGTAAATCTTATATTGTCAACATACATCAAATTACTTCTGCCGACGCTCATTCTGTTTATATAAAAGAAGAAGAAATTTCTATTGGCAATAATTTTAAAGAGGCTTTTTTCGAAAAAGTAATAGCAGGCAAAATAGCTAAGCGATAGAATGCCTTCGCCGTTGATTTAATTCATGATATATATATTTATTCTTATTAGTTAGTAGCCTATTAACGGATAGCTTAAACACAACTGCTGCCCGCATAAAATATACAATACACTTTTTGTATAAAATAAACACTGCTTTGTATAATACACCCGAAACAATGAAATCAAAAAAATAGTTTGCATTCATTATTAATTAATTTAAGAATGAAAAACAAAATACTATTCCTTGTCCTACTACAGTTTACCGGATACCTTTCCAGTGCTCAAAATACATTAAGATATACGATTAGTGGTACTGTAAAAGATGCAGCCACCGGCGAAACACTTATAGGAGCAAATGTTCAATTACTAACACAAAAAATCAGGGGCACACTTACGAATTCATACGGATTCTTTTCGATTTCTGCTGAAGAAGGAACCTATCCCTTAGTAGTGAGTTTTACCAGCTATCAATCAGATACAATTTCAGTTATTCTAACAAAAAATAGTACAATTACCATAGCTCTTGAAACAAAGAAAAATCAATTGCAGGAAGTGGTAGTTTCTTCCCGACGAAAAAATGAAAATATTTCCAAGCCCTTAATGGGAGTAGAAAAATTAAACATAACAGAGATCAATAAAATACCAGTTTTGTTTGGAGAAAAGGACATCATGAAAAGCATACAATTAATGCCGGGTTATAAATCTGCCGGAGAAGGAAACAGTGGTTTCAATGTTCGGGGAGGGGGAACTGATCAGAATTTAATTTTATTGGATGAGGCGCCTGTTTACAACGCTTCACACTTATTAGGCTTCTTTTCTACTTTTAACTCAGATGCTATTAAAGATGTAAATATCTATAAGGGCGGAATGCCAGCACAGTATGGAGGAAGGCTCTCGTCTGTAGTAGATATTAAAATGAAAGATGGCAACGCAAAGAAAGTAGATATATCAGGTGGAATTGGTTTGATTGCATCGCGCATAAACGTTAGTGGCCCTATTGTAAAAGAAAAAGGTTCTTTTATTATAAGTGCCCGCAGAACCTATGCGGATATTTTTTTAAAACTCATTAAGGATACAGGGCAAGGAACAAGATCCTTGTATTTCTATGATTTGAATTTAAAAGCTAACTACAGACTTGGTAAAAAGGATAGGATATTTTTATCCGGTTATTTTGGGAGAGATATATTGGGGTTGGGAGAAACTTTTAATACCGACTGGGGTAACAAAACAGCTACGTTAAGATGGAATCATATTATTGGTAATAACATATTTTCCAATACATCACTTATATACAGTACCTATAGCTACCAGATAAAAGTTAAATCAGGCGACGAAAAATATAAGATATTTTCAAAGATAGAAGACTTTAACTTCAAACAGGATTTCGATTGGTCGTTGCGCAATCAAAGCAAAATAAAATTTGGCGCTAACATTATTAAACACAATATATCGCCGGGCACTGTTAAATCAGAAAAAACTACAGGAGGAAGCAGCAAGAATGTGCAGGATAGATATTCAATTGAATCGGCTCTTTATATATCTCATGAATGGAAAGCAAGCGATAAACTGGAGGTCGTATATGGACTAAGAGCTTCTTCATTATCTGTATTAGGGCCGGGTAATTTTTATATTTATGATCAACAAGGCAAAGTACTTGATACTTTAACATACAGCAAAGGTAAATCGGCCGCAAAATATTACAACTTAGAACCACGGTTTTCCGCAAGTTTCCAATTGAACGAGTTGTCTTCAATCAAAGCTTCTTAC
>JANNEK010000420.1:0-2830 GCA_031378605.1 Chitinophagaceae bacterium
TTTTAAACTCTTTGCCAATAAAGCTAGGAGACAAAGGAGAAAAGAGACAAACGAGTTAAATACGTGGTTCTCTTTCTTCCTCCTTTCTCTTTTAAACTCTTTGCCAATAAAGCTAAGAGACAAATGAGAAAAGAGATCAAATGAGAAAAGAGAAAAATGAGAAAAGAGACAAACGAGTTAAATACGTAGTTCTCTTTCTTCCTCCTTTCTCTTTTAAACTCCTTGCTATTAAAGCTATGCTACCGCCTTATTAACCAAAGCCGCAGCTTCACTCAATAAAATTGCCGACTGAACTTTAAGTCCGCTTTCTTCAATTAATTTTTTTGCTTCTTCGGCATTGGTTCCCTGGAGGCGAACAATAATAGGAACAGGTATATTTCCAATAGTCTTGTATGCATCAATTACTCCCTGTGCAACCCGGTCGCAGCGTACAATTCCACCGAAAATATTTATTAGGATTGCTTTTACTTTGGGATCTTTTAATATAATACGAAATCCTGCTTCCACCGTTTGAGCATTCGCAGAGCCACCTACGTCTAAAAAATTAGCAGGTTCTCCACCGCTTAATTTAATCATATCCATCGTAGCCATTGCCAATCCGGCACCATTAACCATACAACCTACATTGCCATCCAGTTTAACAAAATTCAGATTATGTTTAGCGGCCTCCACTTCAGTAGGATCTTCTTCAGTGGTATCACGCAAAGCTTCCAACTCGGGATGTCGCATCATTGCATTATCATCCAGCGTCATTTTACAATCAACAGCAATAATTTTTTCATCACTGGTTTTAAACAAAGGATTTATTTCGAGCATTGCACAATCTAACCCAACATAGGCAGTATATAAATTGGTCACAAATTTTACGCAATTCTTAAAAGCTTCACCTTTCAATCCAAAATTAAAAGCAATTTTTCTTGCCTGGAAAGGTTGCAAACCTCCGGAAGGATGTACCCACTCTTTAAATATTTTTTCAGGAGTATTGTGTGCAACATCTTCAATATTCATTCCACCTTCGGTACTATACATAATAACATTCTGGCCCTTGGTTCGATCCAGCAATATTGAGAGATAAAATTCTTTTACAGGGTTGGTTCCGCTATAATAAACATCTTGTGCCACCAGTATTTTATTAACCAATTTACCAGCCGGCCCCGTTTGAATAGTTACCAGGGTTCCACCTAAAATATTACCCGCAATTGTTTTAATTTCTTCCGAGCTTTTACCAACGGCTACGCCCCGCTGTTCTGTTCCCATAATTTTTCCTTTACCACGTCCGCCTGCATGTATCTGGGCCTTAACTACGGCAAAGCTATTATTAGTTTGCACTTTCAATTGCTTATAAGCCTCTTCTGCTTTTTCAGGAGTATCAACGGGTATTCCTTCCTGAACGGGAACATTGTATTTTTTAAGCAATTCTTTTGATTGATATTCATGCAGGTTCATAGATGATTATTAGTTTGCAGCGAAATTAAGGTACATAGAGGGAATAGAAAAATGTTCGTTAAGCTATGCATTTGGGGATTTGATCTTTTTGCAAGAAAACAATTCGATTTAAAAACCGGGGAAGAAAAGTGCTTACAGTAAACCGAATCTATACTAAATATGCGCCGATTTTATACAGCATCTTTTTTTAATTTTTAATTATTGAATCATCATTCTTAATTTTCCATTTATGAAATTAGATATACTCGCTATTGGCGTTCACCCCGATGACGTTGAACTCGGTTGTTCGGGTACTATTCTAAATGAACTAAAGTTGGGTAAAAAAGTGGGGGTACTCGATCTTACTCAAGGCGAATTGGGCACACGAGGTACTATTGAAACCCGTTATGCCGAAGCTTCTGCTGCAGCAATAATTATGGGAATACAGGTAAGAGAAAATTTAAAAATGCGTGACGGTTTTTTTAAAAATGATGAAGAGCATCAATTGCAACTTATTAAAGCCATACGTAAATATCAACCCGAAATTGTAATTGGAAATATATTGGATGATCGACATCCCGATCATGGTCGCGCCGGACATTTAATAGCAGATGCATGTTTTTTATCGGGGTTGATTAAAATTGAAACAACCGATGAGAATGGAAACAATCAGTTAAGGTGGCGACCTAAACAGGTAATGCATTATTTGCAGGATTGGTATCATGAGCCCGATCTGTTAATAGATATTTCGGATGTATTTGAGCAACGAATGAAAGCGATTGAAGCATACAACACACAATTTTATACAAACAACTCTGAAAAAGGCGGTACGCAAACCTATATTTCAAGTCCGGATTTTTTGGAAGCAGTTATTGGAAGAGCACGTTTATTGGGCAAACGTATTGGTGTGAAATATGCAGAAGGTTTTGTAATGGAAAAAAAGATTGGGATACGACATTTAGATGCGTTGATATCTGTGGAAACATAAATACAGATGAAAGGTTAGCACTTTCTGACTTTCAGACTTTATTTTGTTTAACTCAAATCATAATTCCCTCACATTCTTAGATGAAATTGCTATTTGCTGCAACAGGACGGCTATCTTTGCGTTTTATTGATATAACCCATAATGCTTCTACATGTTAGTGCCAAAATTTGCAAATGTTCCCCGTCCCTTTCATACCGAATTAAAGCACCGTATCAACGCTTATTTTAGTGAAAAAGGTAAATCAACCACCGGTAATTTCGCGCTGTTTTTTAAAGCGATATTTCTGATGGTATCTTTTATTTCTCTATATGTGCATCTTGTATTTTTTACTCCTGCTCCTTTTTGGCAGGTAGTTGAGAGTGTATTATTGGGTTGTGTAATTTCTGCAATCGGTTTTAACGTAATGCACGATGGCGC
>JANNEK010000008.1:0-19294 GCA_031378605.1 Chitinophagaceae bacterium
TGTTAAGAAAACAAACACAAAGACCTCAAAGAAAATACATCACAAAGTTCACTAAGAAATCACTGTGTAAACAACTCTGTGTACTCTGTGTGTTAAGAAAACAAACACAAAGACCTCAAAGAAAATACATCACAAAGTTCACTAAGAAATCTTTGTGTAAACAACTCTGTGTACTCAAAAGTATTTTAAATATTTTTTTCTCGCAACGAGGCAAAATCGCAACGCCTGATCGTCAATATTTTCTTCTTTGCGTCGTAGCGCCTTTGTGAGATTTTATTTGTGTTTTGCGACACCCTCTTTTTGAGTAGGTTTTGCTTTTTGCTTAAGATAAAAAAAGAGGCCTATTCCGAAAATAATCATTGAAGCGGATATTAATTCTGCTTGTGTAGGGTGAAACCCGAAAATGGAATAGGTAGTATTTACACGGATCTTTTCAATTAAAAATCGTTCGATACCATTTAGAATAAGATAAAAAGCGAATAATGTTCCTGGAATAATAAATCGCTTGCGAATGGCCCAAAGAATCGCAAATAGAATCAGGCTCATTATGGTTTCATAAAACGCAGTAGGAAATACAGGGTTTGGTAATTGCTGGCAGTATTGCCCATCGGAACATCCTTTGATGGGAGTTCCGCTATTGATCACATTGTGTGGGTAGTGGTAGGCTACCATCCAAACTGGCAGCCATGAAGGCGCAACAACTGATTTATGTGGCACTTCATTGAGGTCGGTGATATTAAATTCCCTTAAATAGTAGTTAGTGTGTGTTTTAATATTTCTTTCAAATGATTCCGGATCTGAAGGAAGAATAGTTGCATCGGTGTTTGACGAAACATAGGCACTATTTAATATTCCCCAATCTCCATCACCACTAACCTGGCAACCTATTCGTCCAATCGCATAACCGATTAAAAGTGCAGGCGCAGCAGCATCACATAAATGCCTAAACCAAATTTTATGTTTACGTGCATAATACCAAATGGCAAGCGTAGCACAAATTAATCCGCCATAAAACGTAAGACCACTAAAAGATAATAAGGCTTCAATGGGGCTTTTCCAGAATTCGTTCCAATTTTCGAGGTTATGAAAAATCTTCGCACCTAAAAATCCAAAAAGCGCTGCAAAAATTACAATATCACCTATCCTGTCGTGTGGCCAAATCCGTATTGTTCTTTCTTCCGGTTTTTCTAATTTTCTTTTATTCTTTTCCCACCATTTAATTCCCGCAAAAATAATTGCCAATAGAATACCTGCCACCCAACTTCCTTCAGAAGAAAAAATAAATTCTTGAGGATCTACCTGAGATGTATTTCCTGAAACAAATAATCCTACAAATTTATACCCTAATAAAAAACCCAATCCAAAATTGAGCAGAAGCTCTGCAATCGATGCCGGCTTGCCAATAATAATTTTTACATCCGTTCCGTGCAAAAGCCCGGATCTTTCTTTACGTTTTAATTCTAAAGCCAAAACAAAAGCAGATAATAGGAATGCAATAGCTACAAAAAATCCGAAAGAATTTATATATCTAAGCAAGTTCACATCAACCCCAAAAATATCTCTGAACGCATACTGAAGGTTTGGATACATGCAAATGAATTGGAAAGTTTTATAAACTTATTTAAACATGCAATGATAGTTAAAAATTCGATTAGACAACCAGAACTTAAGTTTCTGCCTGCCATTATATAAAAAAAGCCTTCCTACGAAGAAGGCAATCTTTAAGAACCATTAATAACTTTCGAAACTAGCAATGCGCTTCAAAAGCTGAAATAAGATTGTGGGCAATCATTTGAGCAGAACGTCCTTCTATCTGGTGTCTTTCAATAAAATGAACCAATTGACCATTCTTAAAAAGGGCAATGGATGGTGAAGAAGGTGGAAAGGGCAAGAGGTGTTCGCGAATTTTTCGAATAGCATCTGTATCAAAACCTGCAAAGGAAGTTGAAAGATAATCAGGTTTTTTGGTGGCATTCGCAACAGCCATTAAAACACCCGGGCGGGCCGTTCCGGCAGAACATCCACACACTGAATTAATAACTACAAGGGTTGTTCCGGGTTCTTTTAATTGTTCGTCTACCTCGTTAGCGGACAAAAGCTCATTGAAGCCATTTTCAGTTAACTCTTCCTTCATTGGAATAACTATTTCCTGTGGATACATATTTTTTTCTATTTAATTATTTGAACGCAAAGCTAAATAAAAAGTTTTAGGGGCATTTTCGAATTGAGAAATAAGAATTTTTGACAGCAATTAAATCGAAAATATGAAAATCTGTCTTGAATATATATGAATCCCACACAGAAAGTCATACAATAAAGCCTTATTTCCCATTGGTATGAGGTTTGACGAAAAGATTATATAAGAATTAAAAAAACAAAATAAATAATTATGACAACCGCAACATTTAACAACTTACCAATGACAAAAAATTTAGACAACTTATTAAGTGACCTGATCACCAATTTTCCTTCAGCATTAAGCAATACCTGGAAGGAAAGTAGCTTGCATTATCCGCAAGCCAATGTACTTGAAACAAAAGATGCTTATCATCTCGAATTGAATGTGCCTGGCCGTAATAAAGAAGATTTTAAAATTTCTGTGGACAAAGGCGAATTAACTATCCAATTTGAGCAAAAGGAAGAAACAAAACAAACCGATTACAAAACGATCCGAAGAGAATTCAACTTCAGAAGTTTTAAACGGAGCTTCCAAATTGACAAGTCGGTAAATGCCGATACGATTGAAGCTCGCTATGAAAATGGTATTCTAAAATTAATTCTTCCAAAGAAAGAAGAAGTTAAGGAAGGTAATAAACAGATTACCGTTCAATAATGAATTGTTAAAAAATTTCATGGCAGTTGGTTTTATATGTCTCGCTGTATTTAAACAGTAGAGCTTGGTTTAAGCACCGTTCTGATTTCTATCAGGACGGTTTTACATTTTAACCATTAACTTCGTGCTTCTATTTTTTTATCAACATGACAAAACGCAATCCAACTACCCAGCGGATCATAATTATTTCTTTGATTTTTAATTGTCTTATTTTTACCTCTCAATCGCAAGTAACTACCGATAGCATTTCAAAAGTTACGGATAGTATCTCCCCTATTTCAACTGATACTCTTTTAAGAATAAAAAATCTAAATCCTTATTTCAATCTTCATGTAGATTCTGCCCTTTTTTATAATCTTGAAATCAACCGCGAAGAAAGCAACTATTATTGGTTCTTAAGAAATCCACCGGCCGGTCTAAAAATTAATAAAGATAACGGCGCACTCAGTTTTAAAGCAGACAAATCATTTTTCCTCTCAGGCAAATTGAAATACGACAACGAGTATAAGGTTTGGGTAGGTGTTCAAAACCTCGATAACCCAAAAGATAAAATTGATACGTTCTTTTCAATTGCCTTTTATAATACAGAAATAATTCCCTCCAGAGTAAAACCAACGGTAAATGGTACTTTACAGGTAGACGAAGGTGATACGGTGGCCTTTAAAGTACAATGCGAAAATGGTAATTTTCCTATCGATAATATTACTTTTTACGCAAACACTCCTTTAAAGAATTTTACACTTGTTCGTCATTGTGAGGATGAATTTGTTTGGTCGCCGCCTTTTGAATTTGTAAAAGAAACTGATTCTGCCAAAGTAAAAATCATTATACTCAATTTTGTTGGATCAAATCGTTTTATGGTGCGAGATACTGCCACTGTTCGCATTGTGGTTAGAGATGCGTTGAATTATCCCTTAGCATTACAGGATCACAATTTAGTTTCAAAAAACATCAGGAGTTATATTTTACAATTAATCTATACTTTTTCCCAATTAGATAAAAGTGTAAAGAAAACTAAAAGCACCAGAACAACTTTTGATATTACCAGCTCTACTACCGCGCTTACAGGAACAGTACTTGCTTCTTCTTCTAATGAAAGCACCAAAAAAACGGGCCAGATTTTACCCAGTGTGGGTGTATCTCTGGTTCCAATAAAAGAAGCAGTTGCTCCACAAAAAATATTTGACCAAAATCAGGCAGCATTAATTCGAACCTCTGTAAAGAGATTGCAATATATGTTAGGAGACAATAGTATTGTTGGAGAAAGGGATACTGACATTGTCAAGAAAACCAATAAGCTGAAAGATGAATTAAAGCAAATTCAAATACAGTTGATTGATATTCCTCTTGAGATTGACAACCAATTATCCGAGGATGAATTAAATCAATACTTCAACAGCCCCAAAGTGAATAAAAAGTATCGGCTAAAAAGATAATCAATCGCAGGCTTGCTTTCTTCGAGTATCGATCAGGTATTGTATTTTCCAGGTACCGTTCATTCTTACTAATTGAAATGAATTAACACCGCAATGGCTGAATTGGCCGTTGTAATAAAATTTATAAGGAGTCCATACACTTGCTAAATCTGCATCAATTTTAATACTACCAAAAACAATTCGCTCATCCAATGCGCCTTTGGGGTTTTTACCCACTACTTCTGCAAATCCACTTACTTTTTCATTGCGAATTATTAGTTTGCCATCTTTGGAATTACTAATCGTTTGAAGTACGGCACTATCACCAAAAGAGGAGGTAATCATTGAAGCATCTGAATTTTTCATTCCTTCAAATAATTTATTCACTGCAGCTTTTACAGAATCTTCCGTTGTTTGAGCACTCAGGTTAATGGAACTATAAAGTATCGTTAACAGCAGGTAAATACTTTTCATATTTTTTTATTTAACGCTTTCTGGCAAATAAGTTGAATTATAAAACTAAATTCAATTCAATTGAAATTAGCAAATTTTACACAGGCGGTTATTCTAATGGCATTACTCGCTATGGCAGCAAGTTGTTAAATCAATTTACATTCGTTGTTAAATGAAAATAATTTGGGAGATATTTTCTCTATCCAATAAATCAAAAGGCCCTTAAATTTTAAGAGGCCTTTACTTTATTTTGAATATCCCAAAATCTTCAGCATACTTTGTGCTGTTTGTTCCTTGGCATATACCCAATCAGTTAATTTCCCGTTTTTATCGTGCCCAACAATAACATGTTTGGGAGATGGAATAAGACAATGTTTGATACCACCATAACCACTAATCTGATCCTGGTAGGCACCGGTATGGAAAAATCCAACATACAATGGTTCGCCATTTTGAATTTTAGGAAGAAAAACTTCATTCACATGTTCTTCCGAATCGTAGTAATCGTGACTGTCGCAGGTAATTCCACCTAATACTACCCGTTGGTAATCGTGATCCCATTTATTTATTGGAAGCATCAGAAATTTTTCTCCAATTCCCCAGGTATCTGGTAAAGTAGTAATAAAGGAAGAGTCGATCATATACCAAATTTCACGATCGTTCTGTATTTTCTCTCCAATAACGCTATAAATATGGGCCATACTTTCTCCAACAGTGTAACTACCAAATTCAGTAAAAATATGAGGCATTGGAACCTTATTCTTTTTACAAGATTTCTTTATATTACCTACAATTTCATTAATCATAAACTGGTAATTGTAATCAAAACCCAGTGAATGTTTTATTGGAAAGCCTCCGCCGATATTTATCGAGTCCAACTCGGGGCAAATCTTCTTCAACTGGCAATACAAATTGATAACTTTATTAAGTTCGCTCCAATAGTAGATATCATCTTTTATACCTTTGTTTAGGAAAATATGTAACATTTTCAATTGGAACCGATCCTCATTCCCTTCAATTTTATCAACATAAAACTCCAATACATCTCTGGTACGAAAACCAAGTCGTGAAGTATAAAAAGGAAAAGTGGGTTCTTCTTCTGCTGCTACCCTGATTCCTAATTTAAAAGGTCCCTTTACAGATTTCTTATAATTCAGTAATTCATCTTTGTTATCCAGAATTGGAATAACATTTTTAAACCCGGCATTTAGTAAGCCGGCAATTCTACTTGTATAGGCTTTTTGCTTATAGCCATTACAAATTATAAAAGTATCCTTGTTGATCTTCTTTTTTTCGTAGAGCTTTTTGATAATCTCAATATCATAGGCAAAAGAAGTTTCTAAGTGTATATCGTTCTTCAGTGTTTCTTCAACTATGAATGAAAAATGGGAGCTTTTTGTACAATAGCAATAATTATAATCACCCTCATACTTATGTTTTTTAATAGCATTGGCAAACATTTTCTTTGCCTTTTTAATCTGCATACTAATTTTAGGCAAATAGGTAAGCTTCATTGGTGTACCATATTTGGCAATTAAGGCTTTTAAGTCCAACCCGTTAAAATAAAGGTTGCTATCGTGGGTTTCAAAGCCTTCCTGCGGGAAGTTGAATGTTTGTTTTACCAGATCGGTGTAAGTATTATCCATTGAACTAAATGGGTTGTAATTAATGAACTAATTTAGATATCGGGTACAAATGTAATTTTTTACACAATCCAATTGCAAAAAAAACCGGAAGATTATTCATCTCCCGGTTTTTATTATATCTCTCTAACTCTTTTGAGTAGATAAATCCTATTACTTAACCGATGCAACGAGGTTTTTAAAAGTCTCGGGTTCGTTCATGGCTAAATCTGCAAGCATCTTACGATCCAGGCCAATACCCTTAACGTTCAATTTGTGAATGAACTCTGAATAAATCATACCTTCTTCCCTAACCGCTGCATTAATACGCGCAATCCATAACGTACGGTATTCTCTCTTTTTTAATTTGCGACCAACATAAGAATAGGTTTGTCCTTTTTCTACAATGTTTTTAGCAACGGTATATACATTTTTACGTTTACCATAAAAGCCTTTAGCTTTCTTTAGTATTCTTTTACGGCGTGCCCTGGAGGCAACGGCATTTACTGAACGAGGCATATCTTTACAATTTGAAAATTAATAAAATAATTACAGAGAACAGGATGAATGAAATCAGAAAGTTGTTTACTTCAATCTTAATAGAAACTTTACAAAATTCATATGGCTTTTTGGAACTTCGCCATCCTGGCGCATCACACGTTTACGCTTTTTTGATTTTTTTGTAAGAATATGCCTTTTGAAAGGTTTCTGATGTGTGATCTTGCCTGTGGCCGTCACCTTAAAGCGCTTTTTTGCACTTGAATTTGTTTTTACTTTGGGCATTTTAAATGCTTTTAAATTACACCTTTGAGGCGTTTCCGCACTGGCGGAACCCTTGGTGGGCCTCTTTAGGAAATATTCCAATTAAATGGAAGAACTACCGTCTTTTAAACGGAGCGCAAAGATAAGTGTCCATCTTCAATATTTAAGCGCCCTATAAAAGAATTTTTCACGAATTTAAATATAGAGCAATTGGCATTAAACAGGTTATGCGCTTATATACTATTCATGCCTTAGTTTTGTCACTCTAAAATCAGCTATTGGATACATCATTAAACAAATTTATTAGTGAATCGGGCTTTTGTAGCCGCCGCGAGGCCGATCAGTATATTGAGCAAGGCAGGGTTACCATTAATGGAACCGTTGCCACCAAAGGAAACCGGGTTTACGAAAAAGATGTGATTCACATCGATGACGAATTATTGAAAAAGAAAAAATCAATTACTCCAGTCTATATTCTTTTGAATAAGCCAAAAGGAATTACCTGCACCACCGATCAAAAAGATAAAACCAATATCATTGATTTCATCAATTATAAAACCAGGATTTTTCCTATCGGTCGATTAGACAAACGTTCGGAAGGAATCATTTTTCTTACGAATGATGGGGATATCGTTAATAAAATTCTACGTGCCGGTAACCAGCATGAAAAGGAATATATAGTAACTGTTGATAAACCGGTTGCCATCGAGTTCATAAAGAAGATGAGAAGCGGGGTCCGTATCTTAAAAACTACTACCCTTCCCTGTTTTGTAAAACAGGAAGGACCCTATCATTTTAGAATGATACTTACGCAGGGCCTTAACCGACAAATTCGAAGGATGTGCGAATTATTAGGGTATGAAGTAAAATCATTAGTTCGTACAAGAATAATGAACATCACGGCCAACGGGCTTGCTCCGGGAAAGTGGCGCTATTTTACTCCGGAAGAAATTGTAATTATACAGGATATGGTTTCTAATTCAAGTAAAACAGCCAGCGGTCAGGAAGGGATGGATGAATAAGTAAAAAGGATTTGCCAATCGCCATTTTTTGCATGGAATTAAATCAGGTCCTATATTACACCATAAACATTCGCAATATGAAACCAAAATGCCAATTACAAATCATTTGAATTTAAGACTATACTTTGAAATGGACGGAGACACTATTTTACACATAGAAGAAATAAAAATTATTCAATTTTTGTTATAACCATATTACTGAAAGCAATTATCTTTATTCATATATTAATCGTAAAATGAAAAAAATCACCTTCGTCGCCTGCCTGAGTTTATTTATTCTTGTAATCATAAGCTGCAATCCGAACTCTGGCAAACCAAGAATATTGGTTTTTGCAAAAACAGCCGGCTTCCGTCATTCCTCAATTCCCAATGGAAAAATAGCTATCATGAAATTGGGAACTGAAAACGGCTTCATCGTTGATACTACTGAAAATACCGATTATATTTCTGAAGATTCGCTCAAGAATTATGCTGCCGTAATTTTTCTTCATACAACAGGAGATATACTTAATAACTACCAGGAAGCAGATTTCGAAAGATATATACAGGCTGGTGGCGGGTATATGGGCATTCATGCTGCATCGGATGCAGAATATGACTGGGGCTGGTATGGCAGACTCGTAGGTGGATATTTTGAAAGTCATCCCGAACAACAGGAAGCAATTCTTAACGTAGTTGATCAAACGCATGGCTCTACTAAACATCTCCCAAAAGAATGGAAACGAAAAGATGAATGGTATAATTTTAAAAAGCTAAATCCTGATGTGAAAGTATTAATTAAAATAGATGAGAAAAGTTATAAGGGCGGAAAAAATGGAGATAGCCATCCGATGGCCTGGTATCACGATTATGATGGTGGACGCGCTTTTTTTACAGAAATGGGACATACCGAAGAATCATTCACAGACGATAATTACTTAAAACATATTCTTGGTGGTATTCAGTATTCTATTGGAGATAATAAAAAGCTGGATTATGCCAAATCAACCACACTAAGAGTACCTGAGGAAAACAGGTTTGCTAAAACACAACTAACCGTTGGCACTCTTTATGAGCCAACTGAAATGACCATACTTCCAAATTTGGACGTATTAATAGTTCAGCGTCGCGGAGAATTTATGTTGTATAATAATTCCGATAAAACGGTGAAGCAGGTTGGATTTTTAAACGTGTATTATAAAACAAAAACAAATGGCGCAAATGCCGAGGAAGGATTATTGGGTGTACAAGCAGATCCTGATTATGCTGCCAATCACTTTATTTATACATTTTATAGCCCTGCCGACACTTCGGTAAACCGATTGTCGAGATTTAAGTTTGAAAATAATATACTGGACCTTCAATCAGAAAAAATTATTTTACAATTCTATTCGCAGCGTGAAATTTGTTGTCATACCGGTGGTTCTATTGCTTTTGGAAACGACAATATCTTGTTTGTTTCTACTGGCGACAATTCCACACCGTTTGATCAGCCTACTAAATTTCAAAACCATGGCTATGCTCCGCAAGATGACCGGCCAGGTTTTGAACAATATGATGCGCGCAGAAGTTCGGGCAACTCGAACGACCTTCGCGGAAAAATACTAAGAATAAAAATTAATAAAGATGGCACCTACGATATTCCTGAAGGTAATCTATTTCCTAAGGGAATGGAAAAAACGCGGCCGGAAATATATGTAATGGGTAACCGAAATCCTTACCGTATTTCTGTTGATAAAAAAAATGGATATTTGTATTGGGGTGAAGTTGGCCCGGATGCGGGCAATGACAGCTTAGATTCACGTGGGCCTCGCGGTTATGATGAATTGAACCAGGCGAAGAAAGCAGGATATTTTGGCTGGCCCTTATTTATTGGCAATAATTATCCCTACCATGCGTACGATTATTCAACAGGCAAAACAGGAGATTTATATGATCCCGCAAAACCGATAAATAAATCGCGGAATAACACTGGGCTTACCGAACTTCCACCTGTTTCACCAGCATTCATTTGGTATCCTTATGCAGTATCTCCCGATTTTCCTCAAATGGGCACAGGTGGTAGAAATGCAATGGCAGGTCCTGCCTATTACACGGATATGTATCCTGAAGCGACAAGATTACCATCGTACTACAATAACAAAGTATTTATTTATGAATGGATTCGAAATGTAATAAAAGTGGTTACACTTAATAGCAAAGGAGATTTTGATAAGATGGAGCCTTTTATGCCTTCTACTAAATTAGCTGCGGTGATAGATATGGAGGTGGGGCCTGATGGAAAAATATATATGCTTGAGTATGGTAACGGATGGTTTACCAAAAACCCCGATGCTGGTTTATCAAGGGTTGATTATACGAGTGGAAACCGCGCCCCGGCTATTTCCGGCATAATAACTGATAAAACATCCGGGGCACTTCCATTTACCGTTAAAGTAACCGTAGATGCAAAAGATCCTGAAAATGATAAACTGACGTATAGCTGGAATTTAGGCAACGGCGAAAAAAAGGAAACCACCGAATCGGGCCTTGAGTACACTTTCACAAAAGCCGGCGACTATGCTATTTCAGTTGATGTTTCGGACGATAAAAAAATGGTTGCTAAAAGCGGAACCGTGAGTGTATATGCTGGAAATGAAACGCCATCTGTTTCTATTCAATTCCTGGGTAATAAAACGTTTTATTTTCCCGGGAAACAGGTACAGTATACCGTGAGTATTGAAGATAAAGATGATACAGCAACATCAAAAGATTTAAGTAACCTGATTGTATCGGCCGATTATTTAGAAGGTACTGATAAAGCTGCCTCGCCACAGGGACACCAGGTACTGAGTGCCGCTGTAATGGGAAAAAACCTTATGCTTTCGCTCGATTGTAAAACATGTCATCAAACCGAAAAAAAATCAATCGGGCCCGCATTTGGCGATATTGCAAAAAAGTATCAAAAAAATCCGAACGCGCTGACTTACTTAAGTGAAAAAATTATTAAAGGTGGTAGCGGTGTTTGGGGTGAAGTTGCCATGGCTGCTCATCCAAATTTAAAACTGGAAGATGCTAAACAAATAGTGAACTGGATTCAATCTTTAAGCGGCAATGAAAATAAAAAATCGTTACCTGCTTCGGGAAAATTATCGCCAACATTAAATAAGCCAGCGAAAGATAATGGCCTCTTGTATGTATCAGCAACATATACAGATAAAGGTGGCAGCAATATAAAACCTATGACTGGAACCAATACACTGGCATTGCGAAATAGTAAATTATTTTTCTCGGGTGTGGATCATTTAAAAGGATACACTTCCATTGATATGAATGGAATGACCTTTATGATAATGCCATCTGGCATGGGCTGGTTTAGTATTAATGATATTGATCTTTCCGGAATTTCAAGTGCAACTCTTTCAGCCGGCTGGCAAAAAGCACCTGATTATGGATTTGCTTTTGAATTAAGATTGGATTCACCCGAAGGAGCAAAAATTGGTGAAGGTGTTTTACCGGGTGGAATAGTTACCAAAGGTCCAATGGGCGGAACCATTGTACCATTCAAATTTACGCCGGTTACCGACGGAAAATTACATAGTGTTTATATCGTAAGCAAACCAACAAACGATAAGGAAGCCGGGCAGGTTGGATTGCAATATCTCCAGTTTGGTTCGAAATAACTTCTATTAACTGTTATTATAGTAAAAGAAAGGCTCTCTCATTTTCAGGGAGCCTTTCTTTGGCTATAAAAATAATTTATTGTAAGCACTACAATCAATATTACCAATCCTCCAAACTCACGGGTATCCTCAACCCAGGGTTTCTCTGCTTTCATCGTTTGCACCAAACTCTCCGCGTTGTGTTCATTTATCCAATCCAACACACCATTTTTTGTAAATACCAAAAAGATAGCATAGCCAAAATAAATTGCGATTCCGAATAAATAGGCTTTTGGAAAATACTTTCCTTTGAATGCATACCAACAAAGCGCAGCGGCATACATGTAAATAGGAATCCAACTATAAGGATCCGGATCGTTGTATTGAAGCGCTGCAAAAAAAAGAAATACTACCGCAAAAATGATGTTGAATAGTTTCATAATAATTGATGCGTTCTATTGCTTAATCAATTTAAAGGATTTTACTTCATGTCCGTTATTTACTTTTAGAATGTAAACACCCGGAGGATATAGTGCGCTTCGAATGTCGATTTTCATGTCGTCCAACCTGCCAGATGGTTCTCTTTTTGTTGTTAGCACAACCTGTCCTAAGTTATTGACCAGTTGAACATTTAATTCACCGCCATTGGTTTCTGGAATGGTAATCGTATAAAACCCATTCGAAGGATTGGGATATATCAATATACTTCCAGCCCTTTGGAAGGTAACTGCCTGATCGGTTGAATATCTAACATACCCATTCTTATAAATTACTTTTAATCGATAGTAAGTACGCACTGATTTATCAACCAGTTTATCATCATAAGAATAGGTCAGGGCAGTTCCTGCTGGTTGTTCAGCTACTGAAGAAAAATTTCCCGATTCAAAGGCATCATCACCAACTGCCTTCTCAATTATATATTTTTCAATTTCTTTTTCAATGCCTACGGACCATGAAACAGATACTGCATTGTTATTAACAGGCCTGGCTACAAAGTTTAAATACGGATTGGAGAAACGTTCCGGCATTTGAATATAAAACTCACCATCAAGTTCAGTTTCAAATTCGGCATAATATCCGTTTGCATAGGGAATGAGATTAAATGCAGCAGCGTCAATAGATTTATATCTCGAAACAACATTATCATATTTGAGACTATTAATAGAAGCGGAAACACCCTTGTATTGATAAATTCCAAAATTATAAGCACTCACTGTATCAATACATCCATTGCATTTATTTAACCTTCTAAGCAATTCCACTTCTGCATCAGAAAAATAAAGTCGCATTCGAATAGGCTTCAGCAGTGTATTATCCGTTTTAAATATCCATCGATTTTTCAATAGCTTTTGTCCATTTAAAATAGTATGCAAACCGGCCGAAGGAATAAATTGCCAATTGAGCGAGCCAGGATTTTGACCGTTAAAGTTGATAGCTGCAATTATTTCTCCGTTAATATCAATCTCCTTCCATCCATTACCGGTAGAAGAAATAGTACCATTGCCGGATTGAGTTAGTGAGTCAGCAACAATTTTATCTAATGAATAAATATGAATATCATCAATAGCCGTAGAGCCCAGCCATGTGGGACTTTTAAATGAATCAATTTTAAAAGTTAGTATTCGAAGCATTATTTTTTTTGATGTATCGGGCAATTGGCAGGTTACCGAATGCCAATAGACTTTATTGCTATCACTCCATACGCTATTGTTTTTAAAGTCATACCAATTGTACGAATTGACAGCATTCAACTTTTGCCAGCTTGTTCCTCTATTATTTGAAATTTGCACAAAAGAAGAATCGCGTCCTTGCCGCAAATACCTCGCAGTACTAAAACTCAGATAGGCATTCTTTAATTTTGAAATATCAATTCCTTGAGAAGTAATAACCTCTAATCTCACATCGGGCATGTTGTCACTTACATTTGCTTTGTACCAATATTTTTTACCATTACCCCCCGATAGTATAAATCGATCTTTAAACTGGTTGGTCGTTCTATAGTAAAAAGAGTTTGAGTTCCAAATAGTAGTATCTCCTTCAAAGCTTTCAAAATAGGGCAATGAATCCAGGACAGGCGAAACTGTTACAAGCGTCAGTCTTTCGTTGTTGTCTATATAAGAATCAGTTGAGCATATAACCTTAGCTCCCACAATATTCGATGAAGTGGCTTGAACTGCAGGAGCCAGTATTTTATTAACCAATTGCAATGTATCATAGGCGTTAATAAAACTAATAGTATCATTCACAAAAAAAGTAGCCGTACTTATTTTAAGAATTATATTATCAACTCTTTTATTTGTATTGTTTACGACTCTGGCAGAAACGGTAACAGTATCTTCTGAAAAATAACGACCACCGTCTGTTCTGATATCAATCACATCCAAATCATCCGTTACTCTATAAATACTTAGATTATTTAAATACGGTATCGTATCTGGAGCGGTAATACTTATCGATGTTTTAAAAGGCTCAAATTTTAATTGGAAAGATGATGAAATTTGTTGTTGCTGGCTGTTCAGAATCTGGGTAACATTTCTGTGGATATTGGCATATATACTGCTTGAAAAAAAAGATACGGGTATCCAGGACGAAGTATCAGAGCCTCTTAAATAGTATTGCCCTAAACCCAAATTGTTATCTCTATTGTACGTTAGGAATATATTATCATCTTTTGAATAATTACTAAGGTTATAGGTTGCCGTGAGGGTATTTATAACACTCAATGGTCTTACTGGTAGTTTAGAGGGGAGTAATGCTTTATTGGAGGCTCCAACAACGGTCTTTAAAAAGCCTGTATTATTATCGGCAGAATAATCCCATCTATCGCTTCCTTCCAATCCAAAATAACCCGGAAAACGATAAACCGTGTCCTTCAATAACTCAAAATTTTCTTCGAAGGGTAACAGTATTGGTTGGTTAGGTAAAATTCTAATTCTTTTTTCCAATATGTTATTTGAATAAGTTGGATCCCCGGTTTTTTCGGCTATTACCCTGATCCAATATTCGCCCACTTGCGAAAGATCAATAGAGTTTTTGAATGTATGAATTAAATTGCCATAAGCGGAAATAGGTGTAGTAATTGTATCCTGGTCAAATTGAAAATTATTTACAAATATTTTAATAACTATGGGAGTAGAAGAGATTTCATTATCGAGATTTTGCAACTGAATGGAAATTTTTTCTGTACTACCTCGATCAATACTCGTATTCTTTCTGCCACTGACCGGACTAATCAATGAACTTACCAGGATATCACCATCAAATTCAGGAAGTGTACAACCAGTTCCAATTGGTTTTATGCTTTTAGCAATTGCTCTTTCGCCAGTGAAGCCATTTTTAATCGGGCTGATAGAAACCCAATACACAGAATCAATATTAAGATTTCGAATTGTAAAAAAAGTATCTTTTGTAGTTCCCATTTCTTTCATTTGCCCGGCAACAATCATTGATACCGCAAATGAATCAATTTCGGGAACTCTTGGCCAATTAACTGAGATGATACCACTACAGGTAGATCCGATGTTAAAGTCCAATTCAGGCGTTATCATTAATGAATCAACAAGAGCAGATATGCCGGAACTTTTATTGGTGATTCTAATCTTGGTATTCGTAGTAGTAACTATTGGAACCTGGATAGTTAACCGCTTAGTATTACCAGAGGACGTTCCGAAAAGTTGCCAGTTATTCCCACCATCGATGCTATATTCGACATTATAACCAGATGGGTTTTCGCCCGGCTCATCCCATTTTATAAATTGAGTTTCCCCCGATTTCCACCTGTCTTTTTTTATAGGAGCTATCATTTTTAATCCCTTATCAATAACACTATAAGAAACAAAAAAGGGTTGTGATCCAAAAGGAACAAGAAACCCCTTAATGGTGATGGTATAATTTCCAGGTATTGGGTTGCGGATAATAACCTGTTCCATATTATTCGTATGATCTTCCCCGGTGATAGCAGTATTTAGCACCGCCCCGGGATTTGGATTCAACAGAAGAGGTTTTAAAATTCTACCGTCAGGTGCCGTAAGAAAGATATCAAGATCATTCACAAGAGTTATGTTTGTGAATAAGGAAGCAGCTTTATCAGGCCAATACAACATTACTTTTACTTCGCTGATGGAAGAGCCAACAGTGAATGAACTTGTTTGTTGCCCGGCGTTTTGAATGGAAGATGCATAATAATTTTTTTTCTCCAGTATTTCTACGGCAGGCAATACATCCAATGAGCCAAACCCATTCGCAAAATCGGGTCCGGTATTTCCTACATCGGTTGTTGCATTACAAATAATGTTTTTCAATAACCCTCCTGGCGGATTTAATCCATTATTTAACTGGCGGTATCGTTCGATTAATAACGCCAACGAACCAGTTACCTGCGGACAAGCCATACTTGTTCCTGAATTTGAACCATAAACATTAAATGGAACTGTTGAAAAGACGTTGCGTCCAATTGCTGTTATTTCGGGCTTAATTCTGCCATCTTTCGTGGGACCTTTTGAATAGTAATTGGTAAGTTCATCTTTATTACTTCCACCAACAGTAAGTGTATTCTTAGAAGATTGTCCACCTGCAAAAACTGTTTGATAACCTATTGGAAATGGACTACAATTCCTGGCGACTTCATTACCTGCAGCATATATGTGTAAGATATCAGGATAATCCACCAATTGCTGATCAATAAATCTTGACGTTGAATTATAACCACCAAATACCTGGCAGTTTGTGGCAGTAGTACCATAGGAATTATTTGTTAAAAGCATTCCAAATTGCCGATAATATTGTGGTGTTAAAAAAGAAATTTCCGATAAAAAATCAACAACCAGGGAGGCACCGGGAGCACGTCCTTTCATTGTTGGATCAATTAAGCCGGCACCTGCCATTATTCCTGCCACGTGAGAAGAATGATATACTCCGGAAGGCCAGGGTTCAATTGTTTTATAATAATGATCAATATGGTGGCTTGCTCCGCCAATATCTCCCATTCCGATTACAACTCCTTTTCCAGAAAGATTTCTGCCAATCCCGGGAAGCGAATTTTGCAAACCGGAAGTTCCGTGGGAAACACCACTTTCATTATTCAATGGAATTTCTGCTGCTGGAAATTCTTCTACATAATATACAAAAGAGGCTTTCGCTATTTCATCAATTCTGCCAGAAGCAACAGTTACTTTTACTGCACCCTCCCACCCCTTTTTATATACTTCTGCTTTAATATCTTTCTTTAGAAATTCCTGAATCAATTTTTCATTTCCAATTCCCTTAAAACCAGTTACCAGCAATTCAATAGTTTGTTCCGAATATTTTTTTAATTCTTGTTGATGTATCGCAACAGTTGGATCCAGTTTGATTAGAGATGAAATAGAAACAGTATTAACTACTTTTAATTGTTTCAATTCGTTTTTTGATACGAATCCGTTTATTCTTACTAAAAAAGTATTGTCGGGAACATAATCCAATAACTCAATACCCTTTTGAATTAATACTTTATTTTCCGCGAAAGATGGTACGGACTTAAACTGAAGAAATAGATATAGTCGATTTTCAAAAACCGCGTCTTTGAAAAGAAAATTATCAGGGTCAATGTTTTCAAGAATAATTTTAGGAGCAATAAAATCTCCTTGCTTAAGTTTAATTGTCGGAATCGGTGATTGTGACAAACCGACTACTGAAGAGAAAACAAAAAACAATAAATATAGTTGCTTCAAGGGTCAGGCTTTAAATAAGTACTAATGTAATAAACAATAACCTATATTCGAAGACACTGGTAAAATTAAATTTGCTGCACCAAAGCAGGTATAGAAACATATACTTTTAAAAAAAGCAGCCTATTCAAAAGGCTGCTTAACTTATAGTTTAACGGGTAGTTTTACTCTGGTACTCTTTCTTCCCGATCTTCTCTGTCTTCCTTGCTCTCTTTCTCTTTTTTCTTTTTACCCTTGGGCGCAAGCATAATAAACATTCGCTTGCCTTCCAATTTGGGCAAAGCCTCCGGCATACCGATTACCTGTAACCGCTCCGCAAACTTCAACAATAATAGCTCTCCTCGTTCCTTAAATTGTATAGCACGTCCTTTAAATTGCACATAGGCTTTTACCTTATTGCCATCTTTAAGAAAACCTTCAGCGTGACGCGATTTAAAATCAAAATCATGATCGTCGGTATTGGGAGTAAACCGAATTTCTTTTACTTCAGAAATTTTGGCTTTTGCCTTCATTTCTTTTTCTTTCTTCTTCTTATCGTATAAAAACTTATTATAATCGATAACCTTACACACTGGTGGATCGGCGTTAGGAGAAATTTCAACAAGATCCAATTGCAATTGCTGGGCAATTTTTAGCGCTTCCTGTGTTGAATAAACGCCAATTTCTACATTTTCACCTACAAGCCGAACCTGAGGTACCCTGATGAAATGATTAATTCTGTGTTCTGCTTCCTTACGAGGGGCGAATCGTCCACGATTGAATCCTCCACCTCCTCCTGGTTTGTTAAAAGGTCTTTGCGGTAATGCCATTTACGAATTAGCCCCCAACCCTGAAAGGGGGATATGTTTAAATTAATAATAACCCTCAGGGAAGGGTGATTGAATAAGCAGGCAAACGATTACACTGCTCATTT
Organism: Chitinophagaceae bacterium; assembly: GCA_031378605.1. Taxonomy (GTDB): domain Bacteria; phylum Bacteroidota; class Bacteroidia; order Chitinophagales; family Chitinophagaceae; genus Endoryza. The sequence continues at coordinate 18,346 of JANNEK010000008.1, forward strand.
TTTTGAAAACCAAACTACAAAAAACTGTTTATGCTTCGCTTCTGTTTTTAATTTCTATCAATGCATTTTCAATAAACTTCTCTATTAGTTCTACACCTGCATCACCTTTACCCTGACGCCGAATTGCTACCTTTCCTTCATTCATTTCCTTCTCTCCTACTACCAGCATATAAGGTACTCGCATTAATTCAGTATCCCGAATTTTTTTACCAATTTTCTCATTACGGTCGTCAACCTCAGCACGAATATCCGCATTTTTCAGTTTATGCAAAATACTTTGTGCATAGGGAAGGAATTTATCACTAATAGGCAGAATTTTTACTTGTACCGGCGAAAGCCATAAAGGAAACTTACCAGCATAATGTTCCAATAAAAATCCAATAAAACGCTCATGCGTTCCTAAGGGTGCCCGATGAATTATAAGTGGAGTTTCTGCTTTATTATCTTGATTAATAAATTCCAATTTAAAGCTTCTGCCCTGAGAAAAATCTACCTGATTGGTAGCTAATGTAAACTCCCTTCCAATAATACTATAAATCTGAACATCTATTTTAGGCCCATAAAATGCGGCTTCATCCTGTACTTCTACATAGGGAATATTGGAATCTATCAAAACCTGGCGAACCATCGCTTCGGTTTCAATCCATAGTTGAGGTTCATTAACATATTTCTTACCTAGTTTTTCTGGAGCATGTAAACTCAATCTCATCACATATTTATCGATACCAAAAATTTTGAAATATTTCTGATACATTTCATTTACAGCCCGGAACTCTTGCTCGAATTGAGATTTCGAGCAATAGATATGCGCATCATTCATATGCATACACCGCACACGCATAAGACCAAATAATTCGCCACTCTGTTCATAACGGTAAACAGTTCCATATTCAGCAATTCGAAATGGAAGATCACGATAACTCTTTGGCTCTGCCGCAAATATTTTATG
>JANNEK010000025.1:0-9528 GCA_031378605.1 Chitinophagaceae bacterium
GCTAAAATAAATTGAAGCACATTTGATTTTGGTAATTTAATTGCCCATTCCTCGCCCCTCAGCAGGTTCTTTCCAATACTTAATTCATAATCCAATAATTGAGCAACCGGAGCCCCATGGATCGTTTTTGGTGGATTCGTGCGATAGCCTTCCATCATAGCTGCAATCTGAGCCTGGCCATCCATTCCTTTTTTAGTAATAGAGATAAGATGCTCTTTATAAAAACCAAATTGCACATACAGTTCAATCATTTTTTGAAAGAGCGACCGGCCTCTATCTTTTTCATAGGCTGCCATTTCACATAAAAGAGCAACCGCAGAAATGGCGTCTTTATCGCGTATTTTTGAACCAATCATTAAGCCATAACTTTCTTCTCCACCAATCACATAATTTTCTTTTCCTTCTTTTTCTTTTATCAATTCAGCGATCCATTTAAATCCGGTAAGTACATTGTAGCAATTAATATCACTTTGTTTGGCAATATGATCAATCATATCCGTAGTAACTATTGTTTTTACTACCATATCATTGGGCCTTGCTATGCCCTTTGCTTTTCTTGCTTCAATCATATAATTAAATGCAAGCACAGCGGTTTGATTACCATTCATCAGCACCCAATTACCAGCAGTATCTTTCACGCCAATACCTACCCGATCACTATCAGGATCAGTGCCCAGTAAAATATCTGCATTGATAGCTTTAGCTTTCGTTAAGCCAATGCTCATAGCCTCACTTTCTTCGGGATTAGGGTAATGAACCGTTGGAAAATTGCCGTCGGGCACGGCTTGTTCATCAACGATGGTTACCTCTGTAAACCCAAAACGTTTTAATACTTCTGGCATTAACGTAATACCCGTACCATGGATAGATGTATATACAATTTTCAAATCTTTTTGCCGGGCTATTACTTCAGGATATACACTTAGGCTTTTGACCATTGTGATATAAGCCTCATCCATCTCTTTTCCAATCAGCGTAATATTATTGTCGCCACCGGTCCATTTTACATCATCAACCGAAGCAATTTTTTCTACTTCGCTAATTACATTCTTATCGTGTGGTGGTACCAATTGACCACCATCATTCCAATAGGCTTTATAACCATTGTATTCTTTTGGGTTGTGCGAAGCAGTACACACCACTCCTCCCTGGCAACCCAATTGCCGGATCGCAAAACTAAGTTCAGGCGTTGGTCGCAAGGCTTCAAATAAAAATACTTTTATTCCATTGCCTGCAAAAACTCCAGCTACAGTTTCAGCAAAAAATCTACTATTGTTTCGACTATCATGCGCAATAGCCACCCGAACGATACCGCCTGGATACGTTTTATTAAGATAATTGGCATATCCCTGTGTTGCCATTCCTACCGTATATTTATTCATCCGGTTAGTGCCAACGCCCATTATTCCACGCAATCCACCTGTACCGAATTCAAGATTTCTATAAAAAGCATCAGCCAGGTCTGTTTCATTATCAAATTGCAGTTTCTTAACCGCATCCTTTGTTTCCTGATCAAAGCTTCCGGTAAGCCAGGTATTTACTTTTTCTAAAATGGCAGCATCCATCATAAGCAGTTATTGAATAAAATCGAATTTCGGTAAGAATAACTATATTAACAAATGAACTATTTTACAAAGTAATTATTTGTATTTTTATCGAGTTTTCCACTTATGATTATCTACTTTTTAAAGAATAAAAAAACCTTTTCAAAAGAAAATTGCAAACCCTTGCCTGCCTTTCTGCGTACATGTCTATCTCTGATAAGAATCCGATTGACCCATCTTTTTTGAATTTTCTAAATGCAAAAAAAATACCCCATAAATGGATTTTTCGTGTACACTTCTATGAACCGGTTGAATGTAAAAAAATTATTCTCCTCCAAGCAGATAACTTTTGCTTTATCATTCTTTCTGTTAATTTTTAATATACAGGTAACTGCTCAGGATTCGAGTTACAATAATGCAGCGTTGGATACCTTAAAAAGTTCACAAATTATACCACTAAATGATTATCTATCTGAAGCAGCTATTTCGAAAAAATCAAGACTTTGGCTGGTTTCTGGTGTACATACTGCGGCTTATGCCGGTTCACTGTTAATTTTAAACGAAGCATGGTATAAAAATTATCCTAAACAGGGATTTACCAGTTTTGATGACAGTAAGGAATGGTTGCAAATGGATAAAATTGGACATGGATGGTCGGCTTATAATTTAAGCAGAGGATCTACAGAAGCATGGAAATGGGCAGGCTTGTCAGATCGAAAAGCTGCCATCATCGGAAGTACCAGTGGATTTGCTTTTTTAACAGTAATAGAGTTGTTAGATGCAAGATCTACACGTTGGGGATTTAGCTGGAGCGATATTGCTGCAAATACGCTAGGTACTGGCTTATTTGTTTCACAACAACTGGCGTGGAATGAGCAACGTATTCAGTTTAAATTTTCTTTTCATCGAAAAAATTATGTTGAGAAGATGCTTAACGACCGGACTGATCAGTTGTTTGGAAAAAGCTGGTATGAAAGAATGCTGAAAGATTATAACGGGCAAACCTATTGGCTTAGCGCAAACTTAAAATCATTTTTAAAGGATTCGAAATTACCCCCCTGGTTGAATATCGCTTTTGGGTATGGTGCAGAAGGAATGTTTGGTGGTTTTGAAAATTTAGTTAAAGATGGAAATGGAACAATTTCCTTTGATCGAAGAGATATTGCAAGGACGAGGCAATTTTATTTATCGCCTGATATTGACTTAACTAAAATAAAAACAAAAAAGAAATGGATACGAACTGCTTTCCTGATGCTCAATTCATTTAAATTTCCGATGCCGGCGATAATGCTTAATACAAAAGGAAGAATAAGAGTACATCCTTTTTATTTTTGAGGATTATAGTTAAAACTTATTGCAATCCAATCATTCCATATAAGCTCCCAGTACTAAATCATCTTTTACTTCTACAAATATATGCTCCTGTACAGTAGTTGCAACCGATAGCCCGCTGAAATCAGTACTTACCGGAAAGGCTTTGTGGGTACGTTCCACCAGCACCAGGGTTTGAATTTTTTTGGGATGATAAATTAGAAAAGGTTTCATCGCATAAAGTATCGTTTTACCACTATTCGCAACATCATCAATTACTATTATTACTTTACCGTTGAAGTCAATTTCTTTACTAAGTGTTACTTCTTTAGGAAGTTTTTTATCCAAATCAATAGTTATCAAATCAGTTTTAATAGAACTTATTTCAGTTAGAAGTTTTTGTATATTTTTTGCCACCACACTTCCGCTTATGCGAATACCGGCAAGAATAATTTCTTTTTCATCCAAATTATTCTCTACTATTTCAAGGGCCATCCGCTTTAGCTTTTTAGCCGCCGTGATCTCATCAAGGATATACTTTTTCATAAATAAATTTTATTTAATCCATCAACTGTTTCTTCCTTCAAGCATGGGTACAAAGGAAAAATGATCAAAAACCTCTTCCGTGAAAGATGCAGGTGTTTGCTTAGTAATCCGTAACATTTGCTGAACATCTCCTTCACCCAGGGGCAGAACCATTTTTCCACCCACCTTCAACTGCTCAATCAGCTTTGGCGGAATAAAAGGAGCCGCTGCTGTAATAAGTATTTTATCGAACGGTGAATAGGTAGGCAATCCTTCAAAACCATCGCCGTAAAAATATTTTATAGAAGAATATTTTACGCGAAGGATAAAAGAACGATGCTCGTCAAATAATTTCTTTTGCCGTTCAATCGTATAAACCTGGGCACCCATTCCGGCGAGTACCATCGCCTGATAACCACTTCCTGTTCCAATTTCTAAAATTTTTTCAAAAGGCTTAACCTCCAATAATTGGGTTTGATAAGCAACGGTATAAGGCTGCGAAATAGTTTGACCTTCTGCAATAGGAAACGCTTTGTCTTCGTAAGCTAATTTATCAAAGGCCGAGTCCAAAAAATAATGCCTGGGTATAAGGTTCATGGCTTCCAGCAGACGTTCATCGCTTATTCCTTTATCTCGAATAAAGTCTATCAGTTGTTTGCGTAACCCTTTATGCCGATATGTATCTTCAAATGTTCTCATAAGCACTGCAATATAAATTTTTATCTTTAGCGGGCATTCGGGAAGTTAAAATTTCAATTTGAGACCTCCCTCTTTTTTACTACTTTTGCCACCGTTTAAAGGGTCCGGTAGCTCAGTTGAATAGAGCACAAACCTTCTAAGTTTGGGGTCATTGGTTTGAATCCAATCCGGATCACTGTTCACAGCGAAATCATTTGATTTCGCTTTTTTATTTTATAAGGATTGATCGGCAGCGATCGATTATAGTGGCTTATTAGTACGCAAAGTCTTTTTTCTTAAAAACGAATTGCCAATCACAGGCAAATAGAACTGCCCCAATCATATCAAAAACTTAATTCTTTATAGCTTATCAAATAATTGTCTTGCAGCCTTACGAATTAGTTTTGCAAGTCTTCCTTTATGCTTTGAGTATAACGATTTTCATGCACAAAAATACTCAACGCAGCAATTACGAGGTTCTGTCGGTAAATTGGTACAGCGAATCCAACAGATGATAAAAAGAAACAAGTTGCAGGAATTCTTCTTTTCGGATATTTTTTAAATAATGCCAGATATTTTAAGTTACCTGGTATAAGATTGCTTTAAGAAATAAATTTTGATTATTAAAGAATGCCGATTCTCAAAAAAGTATATATTTAATTATTATACAATTATTATTGAATAATAATTCATAATTCAAAAAATGATTTCACCATGAATTTCTTATTCTTACCGATAGTGGTACTCACGTCTCATCATACTTTTAAAAGTACTTATTTACGATTGTAATTAATTAGTTAAGATGAATAGAATAGACAGTCATCAGCATTTCTGGCAATACAATCCCACTGAGCATATTTGGATGACGGATACTATGCAAGTATTAAAAAAAGATTTTTCTCCAGCCGACCTTGAACCACTTTTAAAAGAAATAAAGTTTGATGGTTGTATTGCCGTTCAGGCCCGGCAATCAATAGAAGAAACGAATTGGTTATTGAAACTAGCCGACGCAAATGATTTTATACAGGGAGTAGTAGGTTGGGTTGATTTGCGTTCTTCCAATATACTCGAAGAATTATCAGGTTATTCCAATCATAAAAAACTGGTAGGTGTAAGGCATGTGGTACATGATGAACCAGATGATCGTTTTATGCTGCAACCTGCTTTTCAAAACGGAATTACGGCTTTAAAAGAATTTGATCTGACTTATGATTTATTACTATTTCCGAAACATTTGCCAGTAGCCGTTAAACTGGTAGAAAAATTACCGGAACAATCATTTGTAGTAGATCATATTGCAAAACCCTTCATCCTCAAAAAAGTATTTTCGCCCTGGAAAGAAGATCTGAAAGAATTGGCAAAACATCCCAACGTGTATTGCAAATTATCAGGAATGGTTACTGAAGCTGCATGGAATGATTGGCAAGAAGACGACTTTAAACGATACATGGATATTGTTACGGAATCATTTGGTACAAACAGAATAATGATTGGTTCCGACTGGCCGGTTTGTACGCTTTCGGCCAACTATTGCGAAACAATGAGTTTGGTAATTAATTATACCAATCAGTTTTCAAAAGAAGTTAGTGACGCCATTCTTGGAGGCAATTGTGAAAAATTTTATAAATTAAATGGCAGTTGTTAAAATCAGCTATATGATACATTCTATGGAAGCAGCGGTTATATATGGGGCTAAAGACATAAGGGTTGAACAATTTCAAGTACCTGAATTATTGCCGGGTATGGTATTATTAAAAATTAAACGGGTTGGTATTTGCGGTAGTGATTTACATTATTATGAAGATGGCTATTGTGGTGCATTCGTCCCTTCAAGGCCCTTTATTTTGGGCCACGAGTTAACCGCAGAGGTAATAGCAGTGAATGGTATTACTTCCAACATGCCTGCTATAGGGGCGAGAGTAACCGTAAATCCGGCAAGGGCATGTGGTTGCTGCGACTATTGTAAAAGTGGCCATGGCAATCTTTGCAGAAGTACAATTATGCTGGGCAGTGGAAGTACAACTCCTCCAACAAATGGTGCAATGGCGGAATTTGTAACCGTAAGGGCAGATCAATGTCACCTGTTGCCTGATGGAATGGATGATGGATTTGGAGCAATGATTGAACCATTAGCCGTTGGATTGCATGCAATAAAACAAGCAGCATCAGTATCCGGAAAACGTATACTGGTAACTGGTGGAGGCACCATTGGCTTGTTAACTGCCATTACCGCAAAAGCATTTGGTGCGGTGCCCATTGTAGTGAGCGATATTGTTCAGGAGAGAAGAGCCTATGCATTACAATGCGGCATTGACAATGTATTAAATCCTGCTGATAAAAATTTATACGAGCAGATAAAAGAAATTACCGGCGACGGATTCGATGTCATATTTGAAGCGTCGGGCGCCGGGCCAGCGTTAGGTCAGGCATTTGATATGATTAAACCCGGAGGAACCATTGTACAAATCGGTACGCTTGGTACGCAAGACATTCCACTTCCGGCCAATCAATTGATGGTGAAAGAAATTAAGTTTATCGGTTCTTTCCGTTACGGAAATGTTTTTGAAGAAGCCATCAGGCTTGTTGCGTCCGGAAGAATAAATTTAATGCCTTTTATAACAGATGTTTTATCGCTTAATGACATCACAAAAGCGATGAATCTGGCTGCGGATAAAGTGAATGCACTAAAAGTACAGATACAATTTTAAAATCAGGATATGCATATTGCTACTATTGATATTATTGTTATTGCAGTTTACCTTTTTGGTATTACGTCATTTGGTATTTGGATTGGATACAAAAAATCACCGACGTCTCAGCAATACTTTTTAGCGAATAAATCATTAGGTTGGTTTACTGTTGGTGCTGCTGTTTTTACATCGAATATTTCAACTATTCATTTGGTAGGATTAGCAGCAGGCGGCGCCAAAGACGGTATGGTGATTGGCAACTTTGAATGGATGGCCTGCTTTACATTAATTTTACTGGCCTTATTGTTTGCGCCATTTTATATTAATTCAGGTGTTGCAACCTTACCCGAATTTATGGAGCGCAGGTATTCGCCTAAAGCAAGAACTTTTTTAGCTGTCATTGGATTATTTGGTGCCTTGTTTATTCATATTGGTATTAGCTTATTTGCAGCAGCAAAAGTTTTTGAGAGTTTTTTAGGCGTACCCATGATGGCAACCATTATTGTACTTTCTATATTCACTGTAATCTATACTGCATTGGGAGGATTGAAAGCTGTAGTGATGACAGAAAATATACAGGTAATTTTATTACTGGGCGGTGCCACACTTTTAACTGTATTGGGTATAAGAGCATTGCCCGATGCTGGTATTCATAATGTGGCAGATTTTAAATCGATCGCTTTCCCCGGCCAATTAGAAATGTTGCAGCCCGTTATTAACAAAGAAGGAAATTTAAATCAGTTCTCCTGGTTAACAATCATTCTTGGCTATCCCATTCTTGGTATTTGGTATTGGTGTGCCGATCAAACACATGTACAAAGGGTGCTGGGTGCAAAAACCTTGAAAGATGCACAGAACGGTGCACTCTTTGCCGGCTTCTTAAAAATTACACCTGTATTTTTAATGGTATTACCCGGTGTTGTCGGTTATGTTCTTTGGCAGAAAGGTGCTTTTCAATTACCCACTATTGAAGGTACCAGCCACACCGATTACAATACAATGCTTCCAACTTTAATTAATTACCTGATTCCTGCCGGACTAAAAGGATTGCTGGCAGCAGGTATGGCTGCGGCATTAATGAGTTGTATGGCCGCAGCATTAAACAGTTGTGCTACCTTAATTTCATTGGATATTGTAAAAAGGATACGACCAGAAACTACTGATAAAAAAGTTGTACAGATCGGTCGTATATCTACTGCCGTTATTATGATAATGGCAATTTTATGGTCAACACAAGGCGATCAGTTTGGAACCATCTTCGAGGCAATCAATAAAATACCCATGACCTTTGCGCCGGCGGTTACAACTGTTTTTGTGTTAGGTGTATTGTGGAAGAGGGGAACAAAGCAGGGAGCGATGACAACTTTATATTTGGGTTCTATTGTTGGCATAGCCTATTTTCTTATTGATCTTCCTTCTACCGGAAAAATATTTTTTAATGCATCGCAATTAGAAAATTATACAGGGCTTATCAGTGATCCTGAAATGGGATTGGGTATTCCATTTATGCTGGTGGGTCCAATACTTACTGTTGTGTGTATCATTATTTATGTGGTTACAAGTTTATCAACCCCTGCCATGGATAAAGAACAGGTAGCTAAAGTGTGCTGGGATCATCCCTTATCTTTTCTGCGTGGACAAATTACAGGCATGAGCGATCCACGAATGGTTACACTATTATTAATTGCAACAGTAACTATTTTGTATCTCATTATTCAACTAAATGGATAACGATGCAATACAATTTATTGGGAAGTACGGGCATGAAGGTATCAAAAATCAGTTTTGGAGCATCATCATTGAGTGCTGTCTTCCATTCAGTAGATGAAAGCGAAGCAATAAAAGCTGTTCATGCTGCATTGGATGCAGGTATCAATTATTTTGATGTTGCACCTGCGTATGGCGGAACCGTTTCTGAAACAGTTTTAGGTAAGGCTTTGAAAGGAGTTAGCCGTAACCGTTATTTTCTTTCTACAAAAGTGGGCAAGTATACTGATCCCGATAACTATGGAAATGATGTGTTGGATTATTCTGCAAAACGAATTTATCAATCTTTAGAAGAAAGCGCAGCAAGAATAGGAACAGATTATTTTGATATTATTCATATACATGATATCGAATATCAAAATCGAAAACATACAGAGTGGGCACTAACTGAAGGATTGGATACGGTACATCAGCTAAAAAAAGAAGGGCGCATTGGTGCCGTGAGTTTTGGAATTTATCCAATGGATTTATGGCAACGAATTTTTGAAGGATATGACATTGATGCTGCGTTGGTACACAATCATTATTGTTTAAATGATACCAGTTTGTTGCAATTGCTTCCAATCGCGAAAGAAAAAGGAATTGGGATAATCAATGCATCTCCTTTTGGAAGTGGTTTATTAACAGATAAAGGGCCTGCCGAATGGCACCCCGCAACTAAAGCAGAACGGGCTGTTTTTTTACAGGCGGCGGCATTTTGCAAAGAGCATGAAACACCTATCGCAAAACTGGCTATGCAATTTTCAAGTCAGCATGCAGCTATTCCAACAACCATGTTCAGTACGTCTAATCCGCAATCAGTTATTAGAAATATAGAATGGAGTGAAGAACCCCTGAACAATGAATTGCTACTTAAGGTGCAGCAGGTATTGAATTCTGTGATGAATAAGCAGTGGGATTATAAGTAAAGATTAAAACCCGAGAATAAAGTATCAATTTTTTTTGAAAGAACAAAAGAAGAAATAGTAAATTTTGAACCTAAGAAAAGTACAATAATCTTTTATTAAAAATGA
>JANNEK010000056.1:0-38599 GCA_031378605.1 Chitinophagaceae bacterium
CCTTCCGTGGTTTCTGCCACGGCATCAGTAATATAAAATAACCGTTCTTTCATTACTTGTTTTGCAATTCGGATAGCAGCAAAATTTGCATGAATTCCATCACAAACTACACTACTCATTACCGTTGGATGATCCATTATGGCTCCTACCATACCAGGAGAGCGATGTTGAAAGGGAGACATGGCATTGAACAAATGAGTTGCCACAGTTATTCCCTTACTAAATGCATTTGTTGCTTCCTCATAAGTAGCGTTACTATGACCAGCAGAAACCAGTACCTCATTTTCTTGAAGCAGTGTAATAATGGAAGGGTTGCAACATTCGGGAGCCAGTGTCATCATCTTAAAAACATCTTTCCCTTTTTCCAGTAATAACTCTATTTCTTTCTTTACCGGAGTTTTTATATAACGTTCTATATGTGCACCTTTTTTTGCAATATTCAAATAAGGGCCTTCGAGGTGTAATCCCAATAATCCTTTACCTCCTTGTTTCCAATAATCCCTTACTGCATCCATTCCATTCAAAAAATTTTCAATGGAATTAGTTGCCAGGGTGATCATGAAATTTGCACAACCACCAGAAAGGCAATAGTCATAAGTAGCTTTTATAGATTCAGTGTTCGTTTCATGAGAAAACATTTTACCATTGCCACCATAAATTTGCAAATCAATAAACGCCGGAGCCAGTACATTTCCCTGCAAATCCTCAATTAAATAGTCAGATGGTATTTCCTGATCATTCACTATTCCGCTTACCCGCCCATTTTTTGTAAGCAACGCTTTTTGATGAACCATTTTATGGCCCGTAAAAATTTTACCGTTACGAAAGGCTGTAGGCATGTGGGTACTCTTAGTTAGGGTTCGATAATAAAATCATCAGCATCATTTAGAAAAGGAAGTTTGTTTCTTAACTCATTCAAGGTTTCTCTTTGAAGAACGATCGTAAAAATATCTTCCTCCTTTGACTTTGTATATAAAATTTCTCCCATTGCATCAATAACCATACTATCGCCATTATGATAAATATCGTTACCATCTTTGCCCGTGCGATTAACGCCCACCACATAACATTGATTTTCGATTGCCCTTGCCTGTAATAAGGTTTTCCACGCATGGTTTCGCCGTTCGGGCCAATTGGCTACATAAATAAGGATATCAAATTCCGGATCGCTCCTACCCCCCCTCGCCCTCCCCTGGAGAGGGGTCGGGGGTGAGGCCTGGCGCGACCAAACTGGAAAACGCAGATCATAACAAACCAACAAATTAATTTTCCAGCCTTTTACTGATGCAATCAATCGTTTATTGCCTCTGGTAAACTCTTTATCCTCTCCTGCAAATGCAAACAGGTGTCGCTTATCGTATTGGCCATACTGTCCATTTGGTAACATCCATATCAGCCGGTTATAATAATTTCCATTTTCTTCTATTATAAGACTGCCCGTTAGTATAATTTTTTTTTCAAGAGCTATCCTTTTCATCCAGGCAATTGTTTCTCCTTCCATGGTTTCCGCGAGTAACCGGGGTTTCATAGAAAACCCTGTATTGAACATTTCAGGAAGTATAACGATCTCTGTTTTTTCGGTAATGCTTTTGATTTTTTCTTCCAGCATTGAAAGATTGGTTAATTTATCTTCCCAATGAAGAGTGGTTTGTATAATGGTTACAGAAAGTGTTGACATAATAGTAATAAGCTGAAGTGTAAAATTAATAGTATTGGATAAAAAAAGGAGCATCCTTTTATTCAATAGAGTAATAATAATTACCGGAGAATGGAAGAGACGCTTTAAAGAAAAAAGGAATGCTTTTAAATATGGTAAATAACTAAATTTAACAACTACAAACAACAAGCACTAATAAGCAACACTATATTTGTGATATTAAAACTTTTTATGAACAAATTAGTAGTTATTCTTTTCTCTTGTTTGATTTTCTCTATCTCTTTTGCACAAACCATTAAACTTCATGAAGAAACACCTCTGAAAGTAAAGATTACCCAAGCACTTTCTTCCAAAAATGCAAAGGTGGGAGATATTCTTTCTTTTAAAATATCTGAGCAGGTAAAAGTAAATGAAGTTGTATTGATTGACACTAATGCAGTTGCTTTGGGAGAAGTAATTGAAGCCGAACGTTCTCGTTCACTTGGCCGGCCTGGAAAACTTGATTTTATTGTTAAAGTAGTTAATGCAGTAGATGGGCAGCCGATTAAACTTCGCGTAAATTCAAAAAAGATAGCTGGTAAAAAAACAACTGGTGGAGTAGTTGCAGCTGCCATAATTTTTTCGCCGTTGGTCTTGTTTATCAAAGGAAAGAATGTAACGATAGAAGAAGGGAAAGAGTTTTTAGTATATATAGATTCGGATTATCAAATTGCAATTAAATAATTCTTATAATGTAGTTTTGTAAAAACGACTTTAAAGGGCCGGTTGTCGATTTTTTACTTACAACCACCTTTTACTAATCTCTCTGACTTTTAAAGAAGCGGCAATAGCAAGACGCCCGGAGTGAGGGCCTACCTGTCACGAGAAAATGAACTGAAATTAATGCTGTTTATTAAATGCTATGCGCCATCTTCATTTCTCTCAGGTTCTAATTTATAATGCTCCGGCGATCGCCACAACGAAGAAAATACAACCTTTCGAACATCCGATAACGGGTAATTTATTGCACATCTCATACAAATGCCAATTGAAAATACATTGATTATGTTAACTAAAGATGAATATTAAATGTTACGACAGAATCGTTGCTGGTGCTTGCTCATAGCTGATGTTGCATTGCCAAGCACTCTTTTTTCATTTACTTTTATTGTTTGCTTTTGCCTCTATATCCACCAAACGATTAGTTGAGATTATTTTGAGTGTTACTTATAGTCTTTGAATTATAGTCAACAAATGGTCATCTTTGGAGTAATGGATGTTAGGGGTAAAATAGGTCAAAGAATTAAACATTTACGTGAAAAGATGGAAATGTCACAAAAAGATTTGGCTTATTCTGCGGATTTGGATAGAAGCTATATAGCAAGTGTCGAAAATGGCAGTCGTAACATTTCCATCGTAAATATTGAAAAAATTGCAGTTGCATTAAATGTAACTCTTAAAGGATTTTTTGACGATGCCAAATTTGATAAACATAAATGATGGTCTTGAAAAGATAAAATCATTAATTGAAAATGCCATCCATACAAACGGTGAAGCTGGTAAAAAAAGCGTAATAAATTCAAGTGAAACAATCAATGTTTTGCATGAAGTGGTAAAATCTGAGTTGATTTCCAACGGTGTCAATGAAAATTTAATTCATCCCAGTCTTGGTTCGTCAAGTCATGAAATCAAACTGGCAGGATTTCTTAAGTTTAAAACACAAGATGTATGTGTATTCCCAAATCATTTGCAGCAGATAAGCGAGGTTTTAGATTTTAATGGGTTGCATAAAAGTAAAACTGATCTTTATGGTGAACTTTTTTCTGAACATATTTTAACTATAAATTTGAGAAGCCAGTTAAGCAGTCTCGCTAAGAATATTGATACAATGTATGAAAGAACTTATGCTGAGCCATTGAATTTGCATAGAAGGTTACCTAAAATGGTTCTTGGCGAAGTTTACTTACTTTCTGCTCGGGAATTGGATTCTAATGCCGTGAGGAATAAAATTGTTACTTATAAGCCAATATCTGCCAATATAGCAAGTGCTATTCAAAATTACGTATTTGGTTTTTCAGCTTTAAATAATCGTAATACACAAGGCGATGATTTCTTTAAATATGAAAGAGTAGCACTCTTGATTGTTGATTTCAGCCAAAATCCAGTAAAGGTTTATCATACTGGTGAAGAATTAATAGCAGATGGGTTATTACCCCCTAATTCAACAGCAAGTTTAGACAGGCTAACGTTCAGTAAGTTTGTGACTGACTTATTACAAGTTTATGATAGAAGATTTGGAACTGGTAAGTTAAGTTGATATTTTTCAACAAGGAAGTCATCAATATCTTGATCGTCGTTTAAACGCCTAAGAATTTCAATTGCATTTTCTGTTAATTCCGGGATAGTAAATTTCTCAATAAAATTTTTTTGATAGCAAGGATAACCACCTTCAATTGAAACACTCGTCTTGCTTACATAGTAGTCCATAATGCAGGAGTTCAAAATTTTCTGAACTACATCAATATTTTCAATTTTTGTAATTGGATTTATTAAGTCGTTAAACATTACATTGCTTTTTTGCTCTCTGAAATAAAGACCATAACCATTTGTAAAAAAGCCTTCTTTTTCCTCAACCAGTAAAAATCGTGGATGTTGACTGAAAGTTGGGGTTAAAATTTTCATCCCTGTTCTTGTAAGTCCTTGTGTTCTGCCCCAAACAAAGAAAGGCTCAAATATAACTTTACCTTTGTCTCTTGCAAGTAAATTTTCTTTCTCCGAAAGAAGATAAGTGTAACATTTTGGGAACTTCTTTTTGAACTCGTTTTCTGGAATTACTCTAGCTATTCCATTTTTGATGTTGTAGGGACAAATAATTTTTCGAGTATTATACTCAACTTCCTCTTGTTTTCTGAAATCAGAAATCTTGTAAACTGGCTTTACCACTTCCTTTTCAATTTCAAAAACTCCGTTGTCGGTGGCTTTGATATAGCAACCATCATTTCTGTTACTGCTGTCAATAAAAAATATTTCATCTTTGAGAGTGGCTATACCAACGCAAATTTCAAATAGTTTACCGATTGGCTCGCCAATCGTTTCAATGGATTTAATATTTTGTTGTTCGTCTATTTTCAGCAATCGCCACTTTTTTACATTTAGATTTTCTAAGTGGTTCAACGAACCATTTGCATTTGCTACAAAAAATTCAGGGGTTTGATGATCTTTAATTCTGTCATAAGCAATTGCATGACTTTGTTGTTTGCTCAAAAAAGTTATTGCAGTGTAAGTCTGTGCATCAAAAACTTTTTTGTGGCTGAAATCAATTATTCGAGTTACACATTTTTGATACTGAAAATATTTACGTAATGCTTCTCCTGCCAACGATGTGAAATAATTATTCGGTGTGATGTAACCAAGTTTGCCAGTTGCTTTGAGCAATTTGTAACCTAATTCAAAAAATGCAAAGTAGAGGTTGAATGTGCCGCCTTCAACAGTTGTAAAGTGCTTGGCTAAATGGCTTCGGTTGTCGTCAGTTAGGTCTTGAAACTTTACATATGGTGGGTTGCCAACGATATTATCAAAACTCATTTTCCAATTTGTTCGCAAGCTATCTTGGTGATATAAGTTGAAATCCGATTCCTTTAATTGCTCTCCGTTTTTCAAAGCATAAATTGTCAAAATAAGTTTTGTTCTGTGAATATTGTATTCAAGAATGTCAGAACCGAAAATATTTTCCTTTACAATCTTTCGAATTGGTTTTTTGAACTTTCTTTTGTAATAGTCAGTCAAACCAACTAAAAATGCACCACAACCGCAGCTTGGGTCAAGATTGGTGTCATTTTCCTGAGGCTTAATTTCATTAATGATAAATTCGATGATATAGTCAGGTGTAAAAAACGCCCCGTTAAATTTTCTGTCGCTAACTGGAATAATTAACTCTAAGTAATTTTCAAGTTCCTTGATAGTGGAAATGTCTAAAGAAGATACGTCAAAATAAAGCTGGGGATTTTGTTGAAAGTCTTTGAAATAACATTTTAGTAACGAGTTTTTTGCAAACTTTAGTTTATTGTTTTTTAGATAGGAATATATCAAATGCTGCTCTAGACTTGCCAAGTCGTGTGTTTGAATTAATTGATTAAATATTCCTTTTTGTATCATTGTTGTGTTGACTTTGAGTAACAAATGTAAGTATAATTTATATACGCTCAAATTGCTTTTTTCTGCAAAAAAGTGAGGTTTCCCTGTCAACTTTCGACGTGATTATTTTTACCATTAACACGATACACAACTTAAGTGCAAATAAAAAATACATTGGTATTTGATATCGTAATGAAGCCTTCATTAGCAATAACTCAAAATAATTCAGCGGTGCTTTTTAAATTAAAGTCTAAAGATAGATGATTGTTCAACAAGGCCCGAGGTCATACTAATATTAAATTGTAATTTTATCGAAAGCTTATCCTATTTTATTTTAACGATATTGAACCGTGATAATTCTGATAAGTGCAGTTCTAAAAATTTATTCCTCATTTCTTTCAGGTTCTAATTTATAATGCTCCGGCGATCGCCACAAAGAAGAAAGCAATAGCTCACGCATAAATAAAAATTCTTTAGGTATCTTATCAAATAGTTTAGAGAATAATTCTTCATGAGATAATAATTCCTGTTTCCACAATTCCCGATCTATTAACATCATTTCATGAAATACAGGGCGCGGAAAATCTTCCAATCCATTCCAATCCATATCACGGTAGCGAGGTCTCCAGCCAATGGGGCATTCCACTGCCGATGCTTTTCCCTTTATCCTTCCAACAATCCATTTTAATACACGAAGGTTTTCACCAAAGCCTGGCCAGATAAATTCACCCTTCTCATTTTTTCGAAACCAGTTTACGCCAAATATCCTTGGAGTATTTGGTAAGTCGCGGCCAAATTGTAACCAATGGTTGAAATATTGTCCCATATGATAACCAAGAAAGGGTAACATCGCATAAGGATCACGGCGAACCTTTCCTATTTCACCAAATGCAGCGGCGGTCATCTCACTTCCCATGGTAGCGGCGAGGTATACCCCAAAACTCCAATTGAATGATTGGTATACTAATGGAACGGCTGTACTTCTTCTGCCCCCAAAAATAAAAGCGGAGATAATCACTCCTTCTTTATTATCCCAATCCGTATCAATTGCCGGGTTTTGTGTAGCTGGCGCAGTAAATCTTGCATTAGGATGTGCTGCTGGCTTACCACTATTCTTATCAAACGATTTTCCATGCCAGTCGGTTAATCCATCCGGAATTTCTTTGGTCATCCCTTCCCACCATACATCACCTTCTTTGGTAATTGCCACATTCGTAAAAATGGTATTCGATTTAATTGAATCCATGGCATTCGGGTTGGTATTAGCGTTAGTACCTGGCGCTACACCAAAATAACCTGATTCGGGATTGATAGCATATAATTTTCCATTTTCTTTTTTATGAATCCAGGCAATATCATCCCCAACGGTGGTTACCTTCCAGCCATCCATTCCTTTCGGCGGAATCATCATCGCAAAATTTGTTTTTCCGCAGGCGCTCGGAAATGCAGCAGCTACATAGGTCTTATCGCCCTTAGGAGATTCCACTCCTAAAATCAACATATGTTCGGCAAGCCATCCTTCTTCCAATCCCATTACTGAAGCAATACGCAATGCAAAACACTTTTTCCCCATTAATGCATTGCCTCCATAACCACTACCATACGAAATTATTAATCGCTCCTCAGGAAAATGAGAAATATATTTAACAGTTGGGTTACATGGCCAATGACTATCCTTTTGCCCCTCCTCTAAAGCCGCACCAACAGTATGTACACATTTTACATAACCTTTCTCATAAATGTAAGGAAGGATAGTAGTGCCCATGCGTGTCATTATGCGCATATTCAGTACCGCATATTCGGAGTCAGTTATTTGAACACCGTATCTTGCCATAGACGAACCAACCGGACCCATACAATAAGGAATTACATACATGGTTCTTCCTTTCATAGCCCCTTTGGTAAGTTCTTCTAAAATATTTTTCATTTCATGCGGATCCATCCAGTTATTCGTGGGCCCTGCATCTTCTTTACGGCGACTGCAAATAAATGTTTTGTCTTCTACCCTTGCAACATCGCTTGGATCGCTGAAACAGGCAAAACTATTGGGGCGTTTTTGTGGGTTAAGTTTTATAAAGGTTCCCTTATCTACCATTAATTGGCAGAGTGTATCATACTCCTGTTGTGAACCATTGCACCAATGAATATGCGAAGGTTTCAGGTGATCGGCCATTGCACGGATCCAACCTTCCAGTTCTGCCTGTGCAGAAGCAAATTCCTTTGTAGGAAAAACATTGTAGTGATACATGGCAAGCAAGAATTTGTATGTAAGTTAATTGGTAGTGCAACAAGAACCAAGATTTGAAGAACAACGAACAAGAACTCTCCCACCAATAAATAAATAATCAACAAAAAAATTGACACTTGTTACAATCCAGGAATCCTTCGTTTAATTTTTTTGGATATTGCTATTTAAAAAGGCTCTGCAATCGGCCGGCTTATCGGTATTAATAATATCTGCTCCACTTATTCTTAATAAATTCCAAACCGACTCCTGGTCCGGAGATCCCCAAAATCGAACTGGTTTCATGAACGAATGGGCCTTTTCAACCACCATTTTTAACTTAATAATATCCCCGATATTACTTTTCGATAAATACTTAAAATAATTATCGCTGATCATGGCAATTTTATCGAGTGCTGGCTGATCATACTCTTCAAAAGGTCTTCCATCGAAATAAATATAGGAAGGAAAATCTTTCCAGGCAGCAATGGGTCCGCGATCTCCACTAACAATTATTTGTACAGCAGCCGGGTTTACAGATCGATCGAAATAAAAGCGCAAAGGTTCAAAAATCAATATCAATTCTTTTAATACCTCGGTTCCATTATCTTTTATATCAATTACTAAAGAAGTTTTATACGTACTATCCGCTGAGATGGCGCCTTTATTATTTTTAAATAATTGAATAATCGGCTCTATATATAAAGAGGATAATGTTTTATTTCTCCTTGCCTCTTTATAGGTATGAGCTACTAATAAATTGCCTCTGATTAAAAATACATCTGCTTCAATAGAGTAACAATTTTTCTGCAACGCATCGAATAATGGATTCGGTTTTGCATAATCATTGTGCGCATGTATTTTTACCTGCGCTGTTGCTGAATACAAAAAGCTCACTAATAACAGCAAAGAACATATTCTTCTCATTCCAGTATTACTTTTTTCAAATAAAAAATTCCAGGATCTACCAGGGGCATTGTTTTACTGGTAATGACAAGCCCTTTTTTATCGATGTTTATTTTTTTTGTTCCTTCATCGGTTGTGATTTCCATTGGTAGGGGCATTTCAAAATTGAGGAGCTTAACAAGATATTTGTCGTCGCGGGTTTGCTTTACCAGGATTTCTATTTTTTGTGCGGTATATAAATAGAAATCGAAGAGCGGTTTTAAATTTTTGCCGGAAGCGGTGCTAAATAATTTTTCTACATCACGGGTATGTACCACCTGATCATAGGTATATTGCGGATCGGTCGCTAATTTCTTTAATGTTGGAAAGAAAATTTCATCCCCAATTACAAAACGCAGTGTATGCATAAAAAAGGCGCCTTTCCCATATATCGGTCCCTGGTATGCGCTATCCGAATCTACTTCCTCTCCTCGTACGATAGGAATATTGCTGTTTTGATCTCGGGCAATTTGGCGCATTCGTGCTAGATAAGAGGCCTCACCCTCCATTTCACGATAATATAACGCATCCCCATAGCTGCAGATTCCTTCCTGTATCCACATATGTGCCCAATCGCTATTGGTAACTTTATTGGCCCACCATTCATGGCCAAATTCATGATTCAATAACCAATCACAATCTTCTCCACCTACCTTTGTGTAGTTAAATTTATTTCCATAAGCAATATTTGTTTGATGCTCCATTCCAAGATGAGGCGTTTCGCACACACCAATTCTTTCTTTGGCCCATGGATATTCGCCAAAATATTTTTCTAATATATGTGTTGTTCTTTCCAGCATCTCTAATAAATGAGGCGCTTGCTCACTATGTTCTTCCAATACATAAAATTCCATCGGCACTTTATTTCCATTTATAGTTAAATATTCACGAGTTACTTTCTTAAACTTACCAATATTAAAAAGAATACAATAGTTACTAATCGTATAATTCGTTTTCCAATGCCAGGTTGATTTATTTTTTTTTGTGATGCTATTCTGTAATAATCCCGGGCCTACTGCTACAAGACCTTTTGGAACAGTAATAAAAAGATCAGCTCCTTCATTTGGTTCATCACCAGGATGATCCTTACAGGGGAAAAATATTTTTGCTCCTTCTCCCTGGCAAGTGATAGCAATCCATGGATTTCCCTTAGTATCTTTATCCCATTGAAAACCGCCGGTCCACGGAGGCCGAACAGCTACCTCCGGTGTTCCACCATACCATACTTTGATTTTTATTTTTCCTGCCGCCCAAACCTGGCTTGCATTAATTTTAATAAGATCATCCTGATGCGTAAAGTTTTCCTGCTTACCATTTACGAAAATCTTTTTTACCACTAATCCATTCCATAAATCTAGTAGTAACACCGAACTGGGTTGTGAAAGAATAAGATCTATTTCAGTATATCCATCAATTGTTTTTTGTACCGGATCCACGTCAAGCGAAAGTGTATAGTGACGAATATCCATTATAGCCTGCTCTGGTTTCAGTTTTCCTCCGGATTTCAAGTTTTGCCCCAACAACAATGAACTGCTTACCACCAATAATAATAATAGTATTAAGTATCGCATTGCAATAATTTTAGGAAAGTTAACAAATAGACCCTCAATAATCCGGATAAAAAAATACTACCTTACCCGGATGTTTGCATGGATTTGGAAATTGTACTGGAACCTGGCGGGTTGGAAAGTGATCGGTCAGTTTCCCCATCAATATAAAAAAATGATTATTATAGTGGGTCCTCATACAAGTTGGATGGACGTTGTAGTTGGCTTTGCTGCCCGCAACCAATTAAAAATAAAACAAGCAAAATTT
This sequence comes from Chitinophagaceae bacterium, assembly GCA_031378605.1. Lineage (GTDB taxonomy): Bacteria > Bacteroidota > Bacteroidia > Chitinophagales > Chitinophagaceae > Endoryza. The sequence continues at coordinate 10,755 of JANNEK010000056.1, forward strand.
TTAGGGAAGAAAGAGTTATTTGAAGGATTGTTTGGTTGGTTTTTTCGATTACTGGGCGGTGTGCCAGTTGATCGAAATAGTAAACAAGGTATGGTAGATCAGGTGTCAGATCTTTTTGCAAATCATGAACGTTTTTTATTGGCGATGGCTCCGGAGGGTACACGCAAAAGGGTTGATAAAATGAGAACCGGGTTTTATCATATCGCCAAAAGATCAAAAGTTCCAATACTGCCGATTGGATTTGATTTTGAGAAAAAGCAGGTAATTATTGGAGCCATTCTGATGCCTGGTGATGATGAAGAAAAGGATTTTAAAAAGTTCATTGCTTTTTTTTCGGGTATCAAAGGAAAAAATCAGGCATTAGATATGCAACATTTGAAAGAAGCTGAATAAATTTGTTATCGGCATTCTTCTTACGGGCATGGTACTTGTATTGAATTTGTTTCAAAATTTATTTTATTAAAAAATACTATATGAGATATATCCTTTTTATCAGTGGAGCAGTTTTTTTATTCCTCAGTAGTTCCTGTGTTAGCACAAAAAAATTTAAGGCGGCCGAAACAACAGCGCTTGCTAAGTATAACGAATTGCAAAGCACGTATGGGCAATTACAGGGAACATTAAAGAATTGCAGCGACGAAAAAATAGAACTCAATAGAAAGAATACCGGATTGGAGGCAGCAATCGAAGGGTTGAATAAACAAATTGCTTTTTTAAAAGAAAATAATACCCAGGCATTAAGACAATTACAGGACCTTTCAGTAATCTCTTCACAACAGGCCGATAACATTAGAAAATCGTTGGATAATATTGGTGCAAAAGACAATTATATACAAACCTTGCAGCAATCGATGGCACGTAAAGATTCACTAAACATGGTACTGGTGATGAATTTAAAAGGGGCAGTAGGAAGTATGGACGATCAGGATATTAATATTAAAGTTGATAAAGGAGTTGTATATATCGATATTTCCGACAAACTATTATTCAAAAGCGGCAGGTATGAAATTACGGAGAAAGCAAATGAAGTATTAGGGAAAGTGGCACAGGTACTCAAAAACCAACCCGATGTTGAATTTATGGTAGAAGGACATACGGATAATGTACCTTATAAAGGCGGAGGTACATTGATTGATAACTGGGACCTTAGTGTAAAAAGAGCTACTACTGTAGTACGGTTGTTACAAAACAAGTATGGCCTTGAGCCTTCAAAAATGGTAGCAGCAGGACGAAGCGAGTACCGGCCAATTGTTACTAACGATTCCAGGGAAAATAAAGCAACGAACAGGCGTACCCGCATTTTAATATTGCCACAATTAGATCAATTCTTTAAATTATTAGAACCCAAGCAGGGATCTTAAAAAATCGTTACGGGCAACAAAGACAAGAAGATATTAATTATTTTCTTTGTGCTTTTACTTTTTCCAATGTTGTTATTTCCTCTTTAATGAAGGCGGCTTCATATCCCTTTTGTAAAAGGTATTCGGTGGTTTTATTTATTCTCGAAAACTTATTCGATTCTTCTTTTTCAATACTATTCCATTTCTTCTCTGTAAGCTTATTTAATGTTTTTATATAATCGGCTTCGTCGATTTGTTTCAATGCTGTTTTAATGCAATAGGCGCTTACTTGTTTTTGCTTTAGTTCATACGCTATTTTTATACGTCCCCATTGCTTCATGCGAAAACGTCCGCCGGCAAATTGAATCGCAAAACGCTCCTCGTTGAGATAATCCTCTTCAATAAGTTGTGCTATTAATTCTTCAACCTGTTGCTTATAGATTCCGTAGGTATATAATTTTTCTTTTACCTCATAGTGGCAACGCTCCTGGTAGGTGCAAAACTGTTTTATTTTTTGAAGAGCCTGTTCTTTTGTGAATTGTTTGCGATAAAGCATGAACGAATGTAAAAAGAAAATGCCAGCAAATTATTTTCTTAAAAGGAAATGACTATTATGTACTTTTTATTAAATTCATAGATACTTAATAAATAGCTTTAAACTAAAATAGCTATTTTATGCTGCAACTTAGTTGTATTGATTAACGTGTTTATATTGTTAGCGAATGTTTCCTACTGAATTCTTTGCAGTATCATGTTTTGTTTTAAGTACAGATTTAATTGAAACTTCTTTACCATTCAACATTGTGGTACCGTAGTTAATAAATAAGTCATCATTGATCGCTTGCAGGTTTCCTTTGTTTTTTATATTGCTTCTGGAGGTACTTATTCCCGCACGCTGGGGCAATTGAACGATATTTTCATTTTCATCAATAGCCAGTGAATAATTATGTGAGTTGCTTAAATCTGTTTCGAATAAGCCATCGCCATCCAAATCAGCTTCTATCAAAATACTGGCATATGTTGCACCGGGTTTCAATAATTTTGATCCGCCCTTAACTGTACCATCCCAACCCTTTCTCGTATTAGATAGATCGTTAGTAATTAATCCGCCGCCTTTTACGCTTCCGTCCCAACCTTTACGTTGGTTTGTAGATTCGGTATTCACTGACCCACCCTTTATAGTACCATCCCATCCTTTTCGGCTCCTCATTTCATCGCCAGCCGTTATCAGCGTTTCATCGTCTATATAAACCGGATGCTCAATATAAATGCTATGGTTACCTGGTTCCATATCCATAAATTCAAATTCACCGAATTCATTCGTTTGAGTTGTCCGTAAACTTCCACCGGGATTTTTGCCTCCCTTTACAATTATTCCTCCAATTGGGGTTCCGGCCATTCTTGCAGTAATCACTGCTCCCTCCGGTAAATAGCCTCCCACAAGTGTTTCCGATTTTCCGTCACCGTCAACATCTGTAGTTATCAATCGTTGTGTTTTAATAGTTGATCTTGAGTGAACTGCTGTTTTAGCACTTGAAGAAGAGTTATCTTCAAAATCATCCAAATCAATTGTTACCTGCTCAACAGTTGCGTGCTTTATTATTTTAGCTTTACCCGAAAGATCTCTGCTGCTTTCATCGCTATAAACGGCGGTTATTGTATTGTTATCCGAAACATTTATTGCAATTGGAATTTTGGTCATTTTGCCGGTTGCTGCATAGGAAGCCGCCGCCGCACCACCCGCTGACGCCATAGATACTTTATGATTTTTACCGGCACCGGATACACTAAGATTTTTGTAGCTGCCATCTTCCAATATTCCAACGGCACTAAAAGAATCAAAAATACCATCGCCATCGGTATCTGCATTAATCATCACTACCTGCTTAATGTTAGAACGGGTTGTATTAATAGATGCCTTTGTGTTTTCTTGTTTTTCCTCTGTATCTATATGAACGGCCCAACTGTCTGCTGCAACAACAATTTCACCAGCTATATCATGGCTACCTGAATTGTCGATAGCAATTTCATATTGCTTTTTTATAGTAACAGAGCCCTTTACCTTTAAAATATAATCACCCGCCGGTACATTGGCAAACCAATAATCACCACAGGCACCAGTAGTTGTTTTTGCTACAATTCCTTTTGTAATGGGGTCCAGTAAAAAAATAGCTATACCAGGAACTCCCTCACATTCTTCTTCTGTAATTTTGTTGGATTTATTTTTGTCAGCATTTAAAGGATTTGAAGCGATACTACTAATACTTTCATATAGTGGATTGATGCTAACTGTTGTTATACAAGTCTGGCAATTCTTATATTCACTTTCAAAAAAAGCTGGTTGATATTGTCTGCGGCCCGATGCCATCCCACTCCCCGCTTCTCTGGCAGTTCTTTTGCCCGATGCCATTCCGCTTCCTGCTTCCCTTGCATAGATATTAACCCCAAATCCCTTAACTCCTCTGCGATTGCTGTTTGAATCTGCCTTAGAAATAACTCCACTTCTTACTATTGGGCCAAAAGAGGTGGAAGGTGTATTGCGGAAGCTTTGATTGGTTGCAATGGCATAGGTTGAATTATTTTCTGCTGAACTCCAGGTAAGTTTTCCTGAGATAATAGTTCTTGCAGCAAGATCATGTTCTTCAAACTCTTCCTCCTGGCTTTTGGAATAACCTTGCGAAAGCATACCACCCGCTGCATGCAATCCGGCATTTACTTTTTCGCCAAAGGTTGCACCCTGGGTTTGTTTTGGAACCGTTACATTCATTGAAATTCTATTTGGTAAGCCTTGGTTAAGGTTGGTTTGTTTTGCGTATTCAATGGCGTCATCGGGGCATGCAAATATTTTTTCTTCGGTTGTTCCATCGGGATAGGTAATTTTTTCAGTTACCGGACCACAGGCGTCTCTTACCGATTTATTACCATACACAGGTTGACCGGGCTGATAAATTCTACCGGTTGCTAATCCATCAGCCGCATCAAGAGGTGACAGAACAGGGATATTATTCGTTGGTAAAATTCTTTTGCCGGTAGGTAAGCCCGACGCTATATCTCTCGGGCTTTTAATCCTTTCATTTGTATTTTGATGATCGTTTAAAGCTGCGGCTTCATTTTGTTGGCGACCGCCAGCCATTCCACTTCCTGCTTCTGTTGCTGTTGTATTAATATCTTCGTATTTAACGTTTGCGATATGTTTTTTTCCATTTGTTGTTGCAACAGTTCCAAATGTTTTGGTTATTCCTATTCCCGCAGTAAATAATTGTATTTTTCTTGTTTGAAGCGTAGCAATATCAATTCCCGATTGAAGATCGAGCAGGCGAACAGAAGCATTTGAATAAAAATAATCGCTGTTTATAAAAAAGCGTGTACTGGTGTTGATAGGATAAGCGAGTTGGAGCGCCCCTGAAAAACCAGGAAACAAATTTTTAGTTCCTTCTTCAAATTTATAAACTGGCCTTTGTACACCAGTTTGAGTAATGCTTAATGCACCGGGGTTATTTTGGAACAATCCACCCTGCAGTTCGGCCAATAATACCACACGGTTTCCTAATTTGATGGAAGGGCCAACTAACAAATAGGCATTGGATGGTTTACCGCTGGTAATCTGTACCTGATCCTGCTGAAGTTTTCGATCACTTAAAAATTGATTCAGTGCCTGGTCGCTGAATTTACCGGGTACCAATCCGCCAGAAAAACCCAGTCCTATAAAACCAAACTGGTAACGACCGGCAAATTTTGTTGCCAGGCTATTGCCACGAAACATAGATTTTTCATTGCTGATGATCCCAAAAGAGGCACCTGTTGAGAGATCAAAACTCCAGTTATCTTTTATGATCCGGCTATTAGTTGTGCCTCGGGAATTTTGGTTAATAGAAGGCGGTTGTGAAAAACTGAACTGTACTAATAGGCAGATTGTAGTTGTCGAGAATAGCTTTTTCATATGACTAATTGGAATTTTGTTGTTTGGTTTTCTCAGGATAGGAGTATTTGAATGCCGGGCTATTTCTAAAACGTTTAAAGACAGGATATATTATAATAAAATAGTTGCACCGGAAGCGTGGCGTGATCGATTCGTTGTTTTTTTTATTTGAATTGTAACCATTCTAAAAAAAATAAGCCAGCATTCTGATAGAGGCTTGTTTGAATGAATACTTTTAAAGGCGATGAAAACAGTTTTGAATTGGAATTTTAGCGCACTTCACAAGTAATCCACTTTCGCCAAATAGCCCTTTGCTGTTAACTAAAAATCAGTAGTTTCGCCACAATCAACGATCATTATCAAAACATTCAATTCTGTTTATGAAGTTCATCGTTTCCTCTTCTTCTCTATTGAAACAATTGCAGCAAATAAGTGGTGTAATAAATGCCAATACCGTTCTCCCAATACTTGAAGATTTTTTGTTTGAAGTAGAAAAAGGAAAGCTTACGGTAGTAGCTACCGATTTGGAAACTGTTATGAAAATTCAACTTGATGTTGAAGCAAAGGACGCTGGACGAGTTTGTATTCCTTCAAAAATTCTCTTGGATTCTTTAAAGAATTTGCCCGACCAACCACTAACCTTTACAATTGATAAAAATTTTGGTATTGAAATCACCAGCGATAATGGAAAGTATAAAGTGATGGGGGAGAACCCGGATAATTTTCCAAAAGAACCGGCTTCAGATGATACCACCTCTTTTACGATAACTTCCATTGCGTTGGTTACCGCCATTAACAAAACACTTTTTGCTGTTAGCAACGATGATTTACGTCCGGCAATGACAGGTGTATTTTTTGAAATGGATAAAAAATACTTACAGTTTGTTGCTACCGATGCACATCGGTTGGTTCGATACAAGCGTAAAGATGTTAGTTGTCCAAAATCCGGTTCAATGATTGTTCCTAAAAAACCACTTACTTTATTAAAATCTTCCATGCCCTCCAATGAAGATGAGCTAACGGTTAGTTATAACAGCAATCACCTTTTTGTAAAACATGGAACTACGCAACTAAGTTGTAGGCTGATTGATGCCCGTTTTCCCGATTATAAAGTGGTAATACCCACTGATAACCCTTATAAGTTAACTGTTAATAAAAACGATTTCCAAAATGCACTAAGAAGGGTAAGTATTTTCAGTAATAAAAGTACAAACCAGGTTGTTTTAAATATCAGTGGTAGCGAATTACAGTTGGCTGCGCAGGATGTTGATTTTAGTTTTGAGGGGAACGAACGGATGAAATGCCAGTACAATGGAGAAGATTTACAGATTGCTTTCAATGCAAAATTTTTAATTGAAATGCTGAATGGTGCCGACAGTGATGAAATCAATACTGAACTTTCCACTGCAACCAAAGCAGGAATAATAAAACCAACCGAACAGGATGATAACGAAGAACTGTTGATGCTGGTAATGCCCCTGATGCTAAATAGCTGAGGATATCAAGAAATAAAAAATTAGTAATGGTGTCTCCTGAAATCTAACTGTAATCAGATCGTTGAGCCACCTTCTTTTATTCTTAATTTTTCGTTTCGTTTAATAATAATGAAATTTATTCAACTTCGATCTTATGATAGTTATATATCCGCCAACCTTCATTTACAACAATTAGAAGAAGAAGGGATACGTGCCTATTTACAGGATGAACATTCAGTTATTATTAACCCGGCACTTTCTGGCGCTATTGGTGGAATAAAGTTGATGGTGTACGAGGAACAATTACCAAGAGCTATTGATATTATGAATACAATAGACGAAACGTTCCGAAAATCAGTTCCCTGCCCCCAATGCGGTTTGTTTACTATTCATTCTGTAACTAATATAAAAAAGGCGGTGAACTGGTTTAGCGCAATCCTCTCCTCTCTTTTGGGTAATTATGCAGTACCCGTTAATACGATTTACCGATGTTTTAGCTGTGGGTATGAAATGGAGCAACTTCCCGAACAGTAGATTTTTTACTACTTATTTCAGCGTACCTTTCCAATCATCTAATGGCATGAATTATGGAAAAGCTATTGCAGTTTTTTGAGCATATACAAACATGGCAACTCCTTATATGGGTAGCAACATGGATAACAATTTTTGGATTACTTGAAAATAGTATTCCTGTTTTTTCCTTTAAGTATAGAAGGTTTAAACATGCAGGAGTAAACCTTTCTTTTTTTCTATCCACTGCCCTTATAAATTTATTAATCGGGCTACTAACAGCAGGTATTTATGTGTTTATGCGTAATCATGAAATCGGACTTATTTACTGGCTTCATTGGCCTTTATGGGCCGAATTACTGATTAGCCTGTTATTGCTCGATTTTTTTGGCATGTATTGTTCTCACTATATGCTGCATAAATTTAAATGGCTCTGGAAATTTCATATGGTGCATCACAGCGATACACATGTAGATGTAACTACCGGTACACGCCACCACCCCGGTGATTGGATCATCAGGGAATTGTTTGCATTACTGGCTATTTTTATTACAGGTGCCCCTATAGCCTTTTATTTTTTCTTTCGGTTTTGCAATGTAGTATTTACTTATTTCACTCATGCCAATATTCAACTGCCTGTCTGGTTGGAAAAGCCCCTGAGCTGGATATTTATTACTCCAAACGTTCATAAATTTCATCATCATTTTGAACGGCCCTGGACGGATACCAACTTCGGTAATATCTTTTCTATCTGGGACAGATTATTTGGCACATTTGTGTACGATGATGTACATAAAATTCGTTACGGACTCGACGTATTAGATAACAAACCGGATGAGGATATCGCCTTTCAGTTCAAATTACCTTTTAATAAGAATATTAAAACTGATTATTAGATCAAAAGAGTTGATCCACCCCTTCCGAAAAGAATTGCCGTATGAAAAAAATTCTTCTTTTATTGATTAGTTGTTTTTGTATTAGCATTGGCTATACTCAGCAAATGATTAAAATGGCCGATTCGGTGCGTAAATACCGGAATATTCCCGGGTTGGTATATGCTGTTTTCACAACCGACGCACTAATTGACACCGGAAGCACCGGGGTTAAAAAGATGCGGGTAAAAGATCCGATTCGATGGAAAAATCGTTTTCAAATCGGCGAAAGTACCATTGCTTTTACGGCATATGTTGCGGCAAGTATGGTGAAGGAAGGAAAAATTTCCTGGAACACTTCTATTATAAAAGTATTTCCTGAGCTGGATGGAAAGACAATGAAGGTTTATCATCGGATAACATTACAGCAATTATTATCTCAAAGGGCAGGTCTTCCTCCCTACGAAGAATATAAAGAATGGCGCGATATTCATTCCTTACATGGAACACCTGTTCAACAACGCGCTCTTTTTGTAAGTATGATGTTGAAACGTAAGCCTTCGCCAATTGTTGACAGCAGCCAATTTGTTTATTCTGTAGCCGGAACAGCAATTGCTGCCGCTATGCTTGAAAGGGTAAGCAAAAAAAGTTGGGAACAATTAATAGATCAATACATCAATAAAACATTAAGTGTAAAAGTAGATTTTGATTTTCCCGCACTCAAAGATTCGACACAACCCTGGGGTCATTGGGATAATTATTTTACTCTTACCACACATATTGATGATTATTGGGCTCGTTTTTTTACACCTATTGCTCCCGCTGGAAACATTAATATTACCATTGGCGATTATATCATTTTTGTAAGAGATCATATGCTTGCCCTTCAAGATAAAAAATCTGTAATTGGTAAAGAAGCTGCAGAAAAATTAATTTTCGGAAAACCAAATTATGCAACAGGGTGGTACAACGGAAGATGGAATGGAATGAATATAGCTTATTGCCCGGGCAGGGGAGGTTTGTTTAGCAGTTATATTGAAATTATTAAAGAAAAAAATATTGGCATCATTGTTTTATGTAACAGTGGCGCTGTAGATGGACGCGCAGGCGCTTCTAACCTGGTAAAATTATTGCGTAATTATTATGCGAGATAATACTGGTTGAATACATCCATTACCATTATTTCCTAAAATTATATATGGCTAAAATTATTGCAATGATTCCGGCGCGTTATGCAGCTACCCGTTTTCCTGGTAAGCTCATGCAATTGCTGGAAAACAAAACAGTAATAAAACATACCTATGATAATACATTAGCTACTGGCCTTTTTGATGAAGTAATGGTGGTAACCGATAGTGAAATTATTTTAAACGAAATTACGAATGGCGGCGGCAAAGCCGTAATGAGTAAAAAGGAACATGAAAGTGGCAGCGACCGAATAGCTGAAGCCATTGAAGGATTAGATGTTGATATTGTTTTGAACGTGCAGGGGGATACTCCTTTTATTAAAAAAGAACCGCTGGAAAAATTATTGAACTGTTTCAACGATGTTTCTGTGCAGGTTGCTTCAATGATGCAGGTTCTTTCAAAGGAAAATGAAATTAATGATCCAAATTTTGTGAAAGTAGCGATTGATAAAAACAACAACGCGCTGTTCTTTAGCCGTTCAGTTATTCCTTATAAAAGAAACGCTCAAACAACTATAACTTATTATGAACATATAGGAGTATACGCATTTCGTAAGCAGGCTTTATTAAACTTTACACAATGGCCGGTTTCACCGCTTGAAGATGCAGAAAAAATTGAATGTCTCCGTTACCTCGAAAATGGAGTATCCCTGCGCATGCTCATTGTAGATTATATGGGAATAGAAATAGATACGCCGGAAGATCTTGAAAAAGCCAAACGATTGTTTTGATCTTACTATTATAATTCCTCCAATTATTTTTTACCTGGTTAATTAGAGTTCTATCAAAATTATTTTTCTTTTCAAAAAGCAACACCAACAAACAACATCAATCTGCCAATTTTATAATAAATGGCAGTATTTTTTTCAGGACCAACACGCCTTAGCCTGTTTTTTCGGCGCAATTACTCTTCCTAAAAAAAGATATTCTTTGCCTTAGATTTTCATATCTTTCTTATACCAATAACGATTGCTTATGAATAAGAACAAGCTTTTTCAATATTCTATTGTGGCGTCTCTTGCCGGCTTTATTTTTGGATTCGATACGGTTGTTATCTCAGGGGCAAACCTTCCTATTAAAGAACTTTGGCATACTTCACCCTGGTTCCATGGATTTTTTATTATGTCTATGGCTTTATGGGGTACCGTTGTTGGAGCTTTATTTGGGGGAATTCCCACCGAAAAATATGGAAGAAAGAAAGTATTGCTATGGATCGGAATATTTTTTGCCCTTTCGGCTATTGGTACCTCGGTTGCCCAGGATCCTTATACCTTTTCATTTTTTCGGTTTCTCGGAGGTTTAGGTATCGGGGTATCGTCAGTAGTGGCGCCTACTTATATTTCAGAAATTTCAACGCCTGCTACACGGGGAAAATTGGGTGCACTTTACCAGTTCAATATTGTTTTCGGAATATTCATAGCCTTTCTCTCCAATTATTTTTTAAAAGGATTTGATGGGGCAAATGATTGGCGATGGATGCTCGGTATATTAGCAATCCCTTCGGTTGTTTATACTTTAATGGTGATGGGAGTTCCGGAAAGCCCACGTTGGCTGATTACTAAAAAGAACGATCAACCTACAGCGCGGAAAGTATTAATGCAGATAGGCATTACTGATATAGATGATGAAATTTCGTCTATCCTTGCCAGTAAAAAGAAAGATGAGGCGGCCGATAAAACTATTCATTTTTTTAGTGTTAAATACCATAAAATAATTTGGTTGGCTTTTATGATTGCATTTTTTAATCAATTGTCGGGTATAAATTTTATTCTGTATTATGCTCCGGAAATTTTAGAAAAAGCAGGTCTTGCTGCGAAAGACTCATTATTCAATTCAATTGCCATTGGAGGTATTAATCTCATTTTTACATTTATTGGGCTTTACCTCATAGATCGCTTAGGAAGAAAAACACTGTTGATCATTGGTTCAATCGGTTATATTTTTAGTTTGGCAATGGTTGCCTGGTCTTTTTATTCTCATCAGCCACCTGCATTTTTAATGACATTTCTATTGATATTTATTGCATCGCATGCGATTGGTCAGGGAGCTGTAATATGGGTTTTTATTTCTGAGATATTTCCAAATAAAACAAGGGCCGCCGGCCAATCGTTTGGAGCCAGTATTCATTGGGTATTTGCCGCATTAATTACGTTGATAACGCCTGTTTTTTTGGATGACGAAAAAGGGGTACTAAAAGATGAGCCCTGGAAAATATTTGCTTTTTTCTCGGCAATGATGATATTGCAATTGATTTGGGTTTTAATAAGAGTTCCTGAAACGAAGGGGGTTTCGCTGGAAAACCTGGAGAAAAAACTGGTCAGTTAATTTTTTCAGTAATAAATGTGCAGCTAATAAAAGTAATTATTTTTTTATACAGTTTGATTTTTTCCGGCACCTGCGTAGTAGATAACAATAACACTAATGGATTCAGGAAACATGGAAAAGCTCCAATGGTTGCAATATATACAGGGCATATAGAGGGGAAAAATCAATCGCAGCATATTGCATACAGTATTGATGAAGGTCTTACATGGACAAAATACCAGAATAATCCGGTACTTGACCTAGGCAGGAAAGGAAAAGCAATAGCAACGCAAATCAACTTTTGGATGATGAAATCCGCATGGAAATAGGAGAATTTAACCCCTTCTTTTAAATTGCTATAACTCAGTTTGCATAGTAAACTGCTAATATGAGTTATAATGCAATCTCGCCTGACTTAAATGGATTGTCGAACAAGGTAATAGGGTTTGCTATAAAAATTCATTCTTCTTTAGGCCCTGGATTATTAGAATCGGTATATAAAGAGTGCCTTTTTTATGAACTTGATAAAGCGGGTTATATTGTTGTAAAAGAAAAGCCATTACCCTTAATGTATGAATCAGTAAAACTTGATATTGGATATAGAGTTGATTTGTTAGTCGAAAATAAATTAATAATAGAGGTAAAAGCAGTAGAAGCATTGGCAGATATACACACTGCGCAAGTATTGACTTATTTAAAATTGTCGAATTGCAGGCTTGGGCTCTTAATAAATTTTAATGCCCCCTGTTAAAAAATGGAATTAAGCGGTTGGTAATTTAGGAGATTAACACAAAGGCTTTATTTTGTAACTTCTTGTAAAATCTGATCATCCGGAAAGGTTTTAACTGCAGGGTTGCATAAGTACTGTTTTGTATATACTCTGTGAAAAATACTTTGTGGTAATAAACACAAAGGCGCAGAGAATTTCACAAAGGATACACAAAGGCTTTATTTTGTATCTTCTTGTAAAATCTGATCATCCGGAAAGGTTTTAACTGCAGGGTTGCATAAGTACTATTTTGTACATACTCTGTGAAAAATACTTTGTGGTAATAAACACAAAGGCACAGAGAATTTCACAAAGGATACACAAAGGCTTTATTTTGTAACTTCTTGTAAAACCTGATCATCCGGAAAGGCTTTAACTGCAGGGTTGCATAAGTACTACTTTGTGCGTACTCTGTGAAGAATACTTTGTGAACCTTTGTGGTGATAACTTATTTAATAAGAAACAGCATGTTGTTTGGGGCTATATCTTTGCTAAATCGTGGTTAAACCCTCATAATATGAATTTTCGAAATTTTAAAATGGTGAGTTATGTGGTGTATGGCCGCGGCTCTTTTAATCAGCTCGATGAAATTTTAAATCTTCAACGAAAGGGAGATGCTCCAATGATTTTTTTAGTAGATCATTTCTTTAAAGATAAACCCCTGTGTAAACGTGTGCCTTTACGAGGTAAGGACAAAATTATTTTTGCAGATGTAACTTATGAACCAAAAACAATTCAAGTTGATGCGTTAGCAAAACAATTAAAGGATGAATTTGGATCCGTAAGTGGAGTAATTGGTATCGGTGGTGGCAGCACAATGGACCTTGCAAAAGCAGTTGGTTTAATGATGACAAATACTGGAAGCAGTGCGGATTACCAGGGATGGGATCTGGTAAAAAATGCCGGGGTTTATAAAGCAGGTATACCAACATTAAGTGGAACGGGTGCTGAAGTATCACGAACTACCGTACTAACAGGACCAACCCGAAAATTAGGAATGAATTCGGATTTTACTCCATTTGATCAAATTATTCTTGATCCCGAATTAACCACCAATGCTCCGGCGAACCAGCGTTTTTATACCGGTATGGATTGTTATATTCACTGCATTGAAAGCCTTGAAGGAACATTTTTAAATGAGTTTAGTAAAAGTTATGGAGAAAAGGCTCTTCAACTTTGTCAGAAAGTATTTGTAGAAAAAAATCAATGGGACGACGAAAGTGACGATCAATTAATGATGGCAAGTTATGCAGGTGGAATGAGTATCGCTTACTCACAGGTAGGAGTTGCCCATGCGGTTAGTTATGGACTCAGCTACCTATTGGGTACTAAACATGGAATTGGTAACTGTATTGTGATGAATCACCTGGAAGAATTTTACCCCGCAGGAGTGAAGGAGTTTAAATATATGGTAGAGAAAAACAACATAACAATACCGGTTAGAATTTGTAAGGGGTTATCGGATGAACAATTTGATACCATGATTAATGTGAGTTTGGGAATGAAACCACTTTGGGAAAATGCACTGGGTAAGGATTGGGAAAAAATTATGACAAGAGATAAACTGAGATTATTATATGAAAAATTATAAATGAAGGTAAATGCGGGTATTGATTCAATAGGTGTTTATACAGACTTATTAAAGATTAGTAATACTATATAAAAACGGTAGCGTGGCTGCGATTTTTATATTTTAACTATTTAACAGGTTGCCGCAGTATATATTCAACATATCTTAACATCTAATTAATATATAAAAATGAACCCTGTTTTTAAAAAAAGGTTTTGGCAATTAAGTAAATGGTTTGGGTTATTGTTCCTCTTACTTTTTGTATTCAGAATATTTTATGGCTATATAGTAACGGATACCGGAAATACCGGTGATGTTGGAACAGATTTTTTTGGCAGCATTTCTAATCTTCGGAAAAATTATGCTTCCGAAAAAATGGGAAATGGCGGTGATATACAACAAAGAGCCAGCAATGCTTCTAACCAGAAATATGAAAAAACAGCTTCTGTTCGAACCAAATCATCCGAATTTGAATCGGATGAAAAAAAGATTAAAAAGCAGGCAAGTTCCCTCAGTGCAATCATTCAATACGAACAAAATTTAGGAAATAAAGGAAACAGAGAATTACACTTGTTGATCGGTGTTAACCCGGTATCTTTTGATTCATTTTATAATGCTATTCAACACATCGGGAATATAAAATCAACTGAAATAGTTAAGGTCGACAAAACAAATGAATACCGTCAACTAAACGCAAAGAAATCATCCCTCGAAAAAACACTTAGCTCATTAAATGAACTAAAATCGAAAGGTGGCGCTATTTCCGATTATGTATCACTACACGACAAAATATTAGAAATTGAAACGCGTCTTCAGGAATTAGGAGTAGAACTCGGAAACTTTGATACTGAAAATGAGTTTTGCACCATAAAAGTATCCCTATATGAAGGAGCAATTGAACGAAAGATTAGTTTTTTACATCGGGTTAAAGTAGCACTTGAATGGGCAATTTATTATTTTGGTTTAAGTGTATTATCGCTATTTGGAATGTCATGTACCATTTTCATACTATTGCTGATTGCAGAAAAAGTAAAAATATTTAATGCTGGCAGGTGATTTTGTATGACCTCAGCTTTTGAAATCAGTATCAATAAAAATAATAGTTGAATTAATAATCCGAGTAGTCGGCAGCGCTCATTAAAACAATATCAGCTTTTGAAACATTATTTTTATATTCCTGCATCGATGAAAGTTTTTTCCATTCAGCATCTTCTACAAATGTTTTCCAGTGTTTTGTGCGTTCCTCCATATTTTCAAAACTGGTCATATAGGTAAGGTTAGGCATATGCCCACCACTAATTACCTCTGCATAAAAAATGGCATTAAATTCTAATCGTTTAAATAAAGAGATTTCTCCTCCTTCATTAAACATTTTTACTTTATTTCGATAAAGCGCTTCGGTTGCACTTTCATAACTGCGAAATTCATAAATCCGTTCAGCCCTGGGCCCGCTTAAATTAGGCAATATCATTTTAGGCGCTAAAGGAAATGCTTTAAATAGTAAGTTTTCTATTCGTTGGTATGGTGGATTGTTATAGGCAGCCTCCAAATATTCTTTGCCCGATTGAACATATTCTTTGTCTTTTAGCAATTGAAGTGGTAATGAAACCATTTGTTCGGTACTTACCAATGGAACTAAAATATAAATAATCTTATCTTTAGCCGTATCGTTCGCAATCGGTTTAAAAACCCCAATGTCTTTCATATTCAATTTATGCAGGGCAGGGAGCAGAGAATTTTTAAGGTAATTGTCAATTATCTTTTCTTGTTCTGCAGTGGTAAAATGATAGAGTGTTAATTGATAGTATTCTCTTTTTTTGTCTGCACCATGCAGGGATGAAAAGAACAGGCAGTTCACAATCAATAACGAAGAAATAATAAATTTCATATGGTTTAATTATTATCCGAAGCTACTGGAAAACTAATTAAAACAGAAAGATCAATCGTTCAATTTTAACTAACTTACTTATATGAATGTAAAATTACGGCCAGAAAAATACTTACGTTATTTATACCTTCCCAACCTTTTTGGTACAGACCGTACAAAGGAGATTCTGCATGTAAATCCAACGCTTGTTCCAGAAAGGGTAGAACCAGAAAAGGCGTTGATTTTTGTATACGATTATAATGCCGAAACCCTTGATGAAAGACAATTGAATGGAACAATTGAATGCAATGATTTTAAAAACAATAATAGAATTAGCTGGATCAATATTGATGGGTTAAAGAAAACGGATGTGGATACTATTTGTAACTACTACAATATTCACCCCTTACTGGCAGAAGATATATTGAGTATTGGGCAGCGACCAAAAATGGATGAAGTGGAAGGTGTGATGTATTGTTTGTTAAACATGCTCTATTACAATGATCAGAAAAAAACAGTTGAAACAGAACAGATCAGTTTGGTGTTGGGCGCCGATTTTGTAATTAGTTTCCAGGAAGATGCCAGCCGCGATGTTTTCAACCCCTTGCGTCAAAAACTTAAGATCCCACGCAGCCAGATCAGGCAAAGAAGCGCCGATTATTTACTTTATGTGATGCTGGATATGATTGTAGATAATTATTTTTTAGTAATGGAAAAACTTGGAGACCAAATAGAGTTGGTAGAAGAAGAAGTGGTACGTAGCAGCAATACCAGAAGCCTTGCCCGAATTAACCAGCTACGAAAAGAACTAATTGTATTAAAAAGAAATATTACGCCCGTTCGTGATTTGGTAAGCAGCATTATACGAAGCGAAAGTGAATTACTCGACGACAGGACTACAAAATATTTTAAAGATGTATACGATCATATTGTTCAGGCCTTCGATTTAAGTGAAAACTATCGAGACATCATGATGAGTATGCAGGATTTGTATGTAAACAATGTAAACCTGAAGCTGAACGAAGTAATGAAGGTGATGGCCATTGTAACATGTGTATTAGCTCCTGCTACTGTAATTGGTGGAATTTTTGGAATGAATTTTCAGGTGATTCCTTATGCTCATCATCAATGGGGTTTTTATTTTGCGATTGGGCTCATGTTAATTATTCCGCTCTGGATGATTATTATATTTAAAAAAAGAGGTTGGTTTTAATACCGGTAACAGAAAGCATTTATATTCATTCCTGCCCCAACCGATGCAAATAATAAAACATCGCCCTTGTTTAATTCATGATTTTCTACATTCGATTTTCTTACTAAATCATAAAGTGTGGGAACCGTGGCAACCGAACTATTACCTAACCAGTGAATACTCATCGGCATAATATGTTCTGGCGATTTAGTACTTCCATATAATTTAAACATAGCCTTAATAATCGCTTCGTCCATTTTTTCATTAGCCTGGTGAATAAATATTTTTTTCAATTCACTAACAGGTACACCGCTCTTATCCAAACAATCTTTCATCGCAACAGGCACATGCTTTAATGCATATTCATATACTTTGCGGCCTTTCATTTTTATATAACGGATTTTTTCGTCACTTTTTGGAAAATAAGATTTACCCATATTTATATAATAGGTTTCTTCAAGGCTATGCGATTGAACCCCCGAGCTTAAAATACCACTTCCATCCTCTCCGGTTTCTTTGTATTCTAACACACAGGCACCAGCGCCATCCGAGAAGATCATGCTATCACGGTCATACTCATCAATTACTCTTGAAAGTGTTTCAGCTCCTATTACGAGTGCTTTTTTAGCAATACCGGCTTTAAAGAAAGCATCCGCCTGAATAATTCCCTGTATCCATCCCGGGCAACCGAATAATATATCGTATGCTACACAATTTGGATTCCGGATACCCAGATCATGTTTTACTCTGTTTGCAAGGGAGGGTACCGCATCGCTTTGAACAGTGTCTTTAATAATATTTCCAAAATTATGAGCAACAATAATCTGGTCAATTGTTTCCGGGTTTATTCCACTATCCTCAATTGCATGTTTAGCAGCAATACTGGCAATATCCGAAGTATTTAAATCAGGTTCAGCGTACCTCCGTTCAGCAATACCTGTTATTTGCCTGAATTTTTCTACTACTTCCTTTGGTGCAGTTTCGAGTGGAGTATTGTTTTCGTTGTAAAAAAGATGTTCTGCAAATTGCTGGTTCAACTTAATATAAGAAGGAATATAAGAACCGGTGCCGGTTATAACAGAGCGCTCCATAAACAATCAATGCGTTTGAGAAAATTAAAAATATGCATATGTATCAATTTAAAGATAAGGATATTTATAGCGTAACCTGATTATTTTTAGAAGTTTGAAAACTGTTGTATGGAATTGCATATACGAGGCATCTCTATAAAAACATTTACGATGGCAGAAATAACTACCACCAACTTAAAAAATAAATCGGGAGTGCCCAGAACAAAAAAACATTCTACCCGCGTTGACCTTACTCCAATGGTTGACCTTGGATTTTTATTGATCACTTTTTTTGTATTTACAACCAGTATGTCAAAGCCTACGGGCCTTGATTTTAAAATGCCTGCCAATGGAGATTCTTCCAAAATAGGAAATGATGTGGCTCTAACCATTGTTCCTTTGGAAGCGGATAAAATATTTTATTATCACGGCGATCTTGCGCTGGCCTTAAAGGAAAACCTATATGGATTTACGAACTATTCTATTGATGACGGGATTGGAAAAATAATCCGGCAAAAGCAGGTGGCGTTAGATTTAAATGGAAAAGGCCGAAAGGAAATGATGTTGCTGATAAAACCAACAGATGATTCTAATTTTGGGAATACGGTTAATCTTTTAGATGAAGTGCTCATTAACTTAATAACGCGCTATGCAATATTGGAAATTTCTGAAGAAGAAAGAAAAATAATCAGTAGCAACTATCCCGGACTATAGTTTTTCAAAAACGGCAACAATATATTTATTATTGAATCCATCTTTTAACAGGGAGCGAAGACGAAGAAAAAATTTGGAAGGATGTTGAATGTAATAAGTAATAATTCCTTTTCGAAGATCCTTACTTCTTCCATCTTTCTTATTGAGTACCGAAAATAATTGATAAGGTTGTACCTGTATCATAAAATCAACTAACGCTAAACCGGCACCCTCCATTAATTTTATAAAACTGGTTTTTGTAAAATCGTGTAAGTGATAGGGGTTGGCATCCATCGAAGGTGTAATCGGAACTGAAGCAATAAAACGACCTCCTTTTTGAAGTTGGTAAGTGAGGTTATATATAAATTCCTTTGGTATCACCAAATGTTCAATCGTTTCCAATGATATAATATTATTAAGAACTGTTGGTGATTTAAAGAAGAGCGCATCCGTGCATATAAACTGTATAGCAGGATGCGCATAGCGTTTATTCGCATGTTCAATGCTGGGTAAATCTATATCAACAGCAATAATAGTTTTTACGTAAGAAGAATAATCCGATGCCAGTAAATAACTTCCATAACCGGTACCACAGGCAATATCGCCACATACACCTTCTTTCAAAAATTTTGCAGCATACCTGTAACGCTCCAAATGTAATTGCAGGGTTTCGAAACCGGTACTTCCTTCTTTCGAAACCGTGTCGGGGTCTATTCTTTCTAAACTGCTTCGCATTTATTTTATGTCAGTAAGTTTATCACTATCTGGCGAACCTGCTTTTTTGATGGCATCCTCCCGAATGATTTGGGTAAATGATTTTTCTAATAGCCGTATACGGGCATAGAGCTTTAATAGAACGAACCAGAAAATAAGGATACTGGTATAAAAAATAAGGTCTGCCCCTCTTCCAACACCAAGTTTTTTAGCCAATGCTGTAGTAAGTTCGGGCCATATTATAAATACAATTGCGGTACTTATAAGAATAACCAAAAGAACAAGGTCGAGCAACTTTTTTTTAAGCCTTATAACAAAATACAAGCTTATAAAAGCTACCCCGGTTAATAAAATAAGTTGGATTCCTGTCATTGAAAAAGTTTATATAAAATTAAATCAAAAAATATTCTTATACTATCCCAAACGCTTTGCCCCTTCTGCTTTGAATATTCCGTATAGGCAACGGTAACAGGTACTTCTTTATAGCGGAGCCGATGCTTTTTTATTTCAAATAAAAATTCTGAAGCATGTGCCATCCTGTTTTCAGTAATATTTATTTTTTGCAAGGCATTTTTGTTAAATGCGCGTAAGCCATTGTGCGCATCGCTAAGCATCAATCCTGAAAAAAAATAGTTTATGATCCTTGCACTATGTAAAACTATTTTTTTTGCAAATGGAATCGTTGTGTCCTCTTTCGAAAGAAAACGAGAGCCTAGTACAATATCAGCCTCGTTCGTTATCAATGGTTCAATCAACGAATCAATACTTGAGCTATGATGTTGCCCGTCTGCATCTATGGTTACTATAAAGTCTGGTTGTAATTTTTTAGCATAATCAAAACCCGTTTGCAAAGCAGCACCCTGGCCAAGATTTGCCTGGTGCCTTAAAAAATAAACGGGAAGATAATTCAATAACTGCTTTAAAGAAATATCAGAGCCGTCATCCACTACTATAACGGTATATCCTTTCTCCAGGATTTCTAATAAGATTTTTTTTATAACCGGCTCCTCATTGTAGGCTGGTACAATAACTACAATTTTGTTAGAAGAGTTTTCTTGTATTTGATCTGGCATCTAAACAATTCATATTATTTTCTAAAAGCAATTACTCGCTGACGAAGGTTGTTCCGAACATTTAAATAATAAAGATTGATATCACCTACATGATAATTTTTTGCTCGTAATAAAAAACTTCCGGGGAATTTTATTTTTTGTGTCCATAAAATACCTTCTTTAATTTGAGCATCGGCTACATTATAGTAAATACGGTTAAATTTTCGAAGGATTGCACCTTGGTTACTTTTCACCGTTGCGCGATTCGTATTGGTGGTCCACAATATTGGATTGGTTACACTGCTTGTTATTTTTTCTTTTTGTACAAATGCCGGAGTATAATTTGTTTGAAAGGTGCGCCACCCGCAAAAGCAGTTGGTTTGCAAAGAATCTTTACATGGTTTAAGATTTGTAAAATAATTTTCAGGGAGATACATTCCTACAATATAGGCTGCAATTAATTTTTCTTTTAATGGAGATTCATCGAAAAACTCTTTCAGCAACCTCATTGCATGGGTAGAACCCTGACTATGCGAAGCGACAATGATTGGACGGTTGCCGTTGTAGTTTTTGACATAATAAAGGAAAGCCTTTTTAATATCCTGGTAAGCCAACTCAAAAGCGGCCATTGCTGCAACAGTATCTTTTGTAAAATAAGAACGATAGTGAGCCTGCCGGTACCTTGGAGCAAAAACACGATACTCATTAAAAACACTTGCCTGGTACAATATACTTGTGTAATCCGTTTTTGCATTTATGGTGGCATCATAAATGGCTGCATTCCATCGGGCGTCGTTATTATTAATTAAGGAAGTTGGGTACAAGAAAAAAACATCTACAGAAGAATCATATCGATAGGTTTTTTTTAATGGCTTTGGGATACTGTCTGATGGATCTTTTTTAAAAGGATGAGCAGCCCAATAATTTAGATCTGCATAGTCAGGCGCATCAATGGTATTATTAAAGGAATAGGCTTTTTCAAATTTTGTGTAAGATGGTGAACACCCCGAATGAATGAGGTAAATAAAAAGCAGTAAACAGTAATTGGTTTTAATCATTAGTATCTATTCAACCGTAAATCTAAGAACTATTGATAAAGTGAAAGGATCAATTACAATTCTTTGAAAAGAAAGAATACGATAAGTCATCTTTTTGTATGATTTGTCGCCCGCTCTTTAAAATTGCTTATTTATGAAACCAGGCCTTGCATAAAATCGTGAAGTAAATGTTGGCTTTTTATTTTTAAGGGTAGAATATTTATACGTTCAGGCTCTATTCTTTGTACCACTCAGCCTTATATGTTGCCATTTAAAAACATTGTAAAAACTATTTTTTTATGCTTAATTCTTTTGAAACCCTTGCCCGTATTGACTTTAGCGCTAAACTTATTAGTCTATATAGGATATTACCATTAAAAAAGTAGTACTATGTGTTGCATAGTACAATTAAATACCCTTATCTTTGTGTTGTTGAAGGTAAATTGCTAATGGGGCGTAGATAGAGGGAATTGAAATCATATACTTTGCCTTATCCCTTGTTCACTTACCTCTGTCTATTCACCATTAGCTTTAAAATACATTTTATGAATATTGAGAACACACAAAGCCAGATGAGGAAGGGGATACTGGAGTTTTGCATTTTTTCTATTATTCGCCGGGGTGAAGCTTACCCAAGTGATATTGTAGAGGAAATGCGTGCAGCCAACCTTCATATTTTTGAGGGCACTTTATACCCTTTACTTACCCGATTAAAGAATGCAGATATGCTCACCTACCGATGGATTGAAAGTAATTCGGGTCCTCCACGTAAATATTTTTCGTTAACAGCCAAAGGAGAAGATTTTTATAAAGAGCTGGAAGCGACCTGGAACGAATTGGCACATGCAGTAAATGCCTTAGCCAATAAAAAAGAATCGCTAACAACTACAATCACGCCCGGCAACATTACAATAAATCCAGAAAATACCACCACCAACTAATACCTGTTCCGCGTGAAAGCGGGGCCTCAACCTTTCAAACAAAATGACAATGAAAAAGGTAATAAACATAAACTTTCAAGGCAGGATTATTCCAATTGAAGAAACTGCTTATGAATTGCTGAAGCAATACGTAGAAAGTTTGCGAAAATATTTTGCACTTGAAGATGGCCGTGATGAAATTATAAATGATATTGAAGGAAGAATTGCAGAATTATTTTCGGAGCGCCTGAAAAAAGGAACTACCTGTATAGCAGATAATGATGTAAATGCAGTTATTGCAAGTATTGGGCGCCCGGAAGATTTTGATGCTCAGGAAGCTGAATTGGGTGGAGCAACACCAAATCAAAACCAAAGCAGTTCTTCTCAGCAGTCTCAGCAAAAAACAAATTCATCTCAACAGAATTATAGCTATGGTTCTGGCACAAACCGTGGACGCTTATACCGTAATGCAGACGATAAATTGATTGGCGGTGTGGCGAGCGGGTTAGCTAATTACCTGGGTATTGATCCGGTTATTGCACGAATTCTTTTTGTGGTATTCTTTGCTGCACTGTTTTGGGTATATGTAATTTTATGGATCATTGTTCCTTCAAAATCGGTACAATCAAATATTACTAAAAGACTGTACCGCAGTGCCGATAGTAAAGTGTTGGGTGGAGTTGCAGGCGGTTTAGCTGCTTACTTCAATATCGATGTATGGATTCCCCGGCTAATTTTTGCTTTGCCGCTAATAGTAGGCGTTTTCTCTGGCCCATTTGGTATGTTTTGGAACGATTGGGATATGTGGTGGGGCCCAAGAATACTAACAGGCTCGCTTAGTGGTACACTTGGATTAACCTACATTATATTATGGATTGCTGTTCCCATTGCCACCACCGCCTCTGAAAAATTAGAAATGAAAGGAGAGCGGGTAGATCTTAATAGTATCAGGGATACCGTTAAGGGCGACCTTGAAAATTTTAAATCAAAAGCTCAAAATTTTAGCAGTGAGCTCAAACAAAGTGCTGCTCAATTTGGAGAAAAAGCAAAAGAGTTTGGTCAAACAGCAGGTAATACAGCAAAAACCTTTGCTTCAGAAGCAACACCAATAGCAAGAAGTGCAGGTAGTGGTGTGGGTCATGTGATTGCCGTATTGTTTAAAGCATTTTTTCTTTTTATCGGGGGTATACTGGCATTGGCCTTATTAGGAGTAATGGCTGGTTTATTTGGAGCTGGCGTAGTGATAATGCCTTTCAAAGGATTTTTTTTAGAAAGTGGCTGGCAATCGGTAGTTGCCTGGAGCACACTATTATTTTTCTTTGGAATTCCGGTGCTTGCCTTTTTGGTTTGGATCATCAGAAAAATCGCTGGCGCAAAGAAAAACCCTTATATAGCCTATGTTTTTGGAGTATTATGGATTATAGGCTTGATTAGTTTTATTTCATTGATTGCAGGTATTGATCGAAATTTCAGAGGCGGTGCAAGAATTCAAAACGATATCAGGTTATCACCGATCAAAGACAGGTTAACCGTTAAGGTAACGGAATCGAATGTGCGCTATTATGGAGGTTGGATGAATTTTGGCGATGGCATTCGATTTACAGAAGATAGCCTGGTGCTCTCCAATGTTGGATTGAAGATTGAAAAGAGTTTAGATTCTTCTTACCACGCATCCTATACCCGGTATAGTAATGGTAAAACAGATGGGCAGGCTGAGGACCTTGCAAGAAATACCAGCTATACCGTTACACAATGGGATAGTATTCTTTACCTCGATAAAGGATTTTCTATACCCAGAGGAGAAAAATTCAGAAATCAACATATCATGGTTACCATTCAGATTCCAATTGGAAAAAGAATTATTCTTGATAAAAGCGTGAACAGGAAATTGAATCGTTGGTTTTCACTTGGAAATAGCCGTGGTCGTTGGAGAGATTGGGATTGGGATAATAATGATGGGTATTGGATCAATGGCGATTGGAATAACAATATAGAATATATTATGACACCCGGAGGGATAGAGTCAATAGACAGAATGGATGAACAAGAGTTAAAGAAAGGTAAGTATAAGCTGAAGGAAATTAATAATAGTAATACAGACCATGAAAACAGCGAAAATGACCAGCAGAATGATACAGATACCCGGCAGGATAATAAGTATCGATATCGGCCCGGCAACGATTCTACAAAACCCAAAACAATTATTGATACGGTAGTAAATACAAGCACAACCTATAACGATGATGCAAATAAAGACGAAGAAAAAGAAGATAGCCGTGAAAAAAATTCTTCGGTATTGAATACGTCATTGTATGTTTTTGGCAGAATGTTTCAGCAATAAATTCCCGCCGCCTGGTTGCAAAGGCAACATTTGGCGGGGTTGAAGTTGGAACAAAAGAGTCCTGCATTGCGGGGCTCTTTTATTTTTTGACTCGCTCAAATGCTTGTTTTAAAAGGAGGGTACCTTTTGTAAAACCATTTATCTTGCGTTATTACTATTACCACAATAATGGACCTCTCGATTTTACAATGCCCGCTTACCCGCCAACCAATCAGGATGGCCTCTCTGTATGAAATCGCCGAAGCCAATAAAAAAATTCCAGACCTGTTAGATCCGTTGGAGATGGGCGTGGCGAATGAAGAAGGAAACTGGTTCTATCCCATTTGGAAAAACATTTATCATTTACATAGTTTTTATTCTATTCCATTGCTCAACAATATAGCTGCCGGTAAGAGTATGGAGTTTGATAAGCAGCGAATATTTAATTATTTCAACCAGTTATCCTTCCACGATTTTGAAGGCCGGCAAATATATAATGATGATGATGCCTTTGTAGACTTCAGGCCTCTTTTATTACCGTATACACAACATGGTTTTTACAATTGCCGTCAATACCTTGATAAAAAAGGTAAATATTATGTTGATGCGGCTTGCGGTCCGGTTGCCTATAAAGAATATATTCAATTGGCCGAAGATTTTGACTATAGAATATGCATTGATCTTTCGGTGAACGCATTGTTGCAGGCTCAACAAAACCTTTCTTTGGCTAAGCAGTCTGGAATTTTTATTTGTGGAGACCTTACTGCATTGCCATTACAAGATGGGATAGCCGATGCTGTTTTATGCCAGCACGCATTGTTTCATGTACAAAAAAAATTGCAGGCCAAAGTAATCCAGGAATTAACAAGGGTGGCAGCGCCCGGAAAAAAAATTGCCATTGTGTACGATTGGTTTTATCATTCTATGTTTATGAACATTGCATTGGGCCCTTATCAACTCTATAGAATAATTCGCCATTGGGCCGGCAAAGGTTATGCCCGTATTTTTAGAAAAGATAAACTCTATTTTTATGCGTATCCATATTCCTGGTTTGTAAAAAATAACCCTGGAAAAAAAATAGAATGTTATTGCTGGCGAAGTGTAAATATTCATTTTACACGTTTCTATATTCATGCATCTCTGGGGGGTAAGAAATTAATCGACAGGATTTGGAAGATGGAAAAGGAAAATCCTAAAAGAATGGGCAGGCTGGGAGAATATCCAATTATTGTAATAGAAAAATAAATTTGCGCTTACATTTGTTTACTGATATTATAACCCCCTAATCGAATTGTATACATGAAAAATACTCCCTTTACTAAACAACATATTGCACTTGGCGCAAAAATGGCTGAATTCGCTGGTTACAATATGCCGATCAGTTATAGTGGTATAAATGATGAGCATGCGGCCGTGCGTACACATGCAGGTGTTTTTGATGTGAGCCATATGGGTGAATTTATTTTAAAAGGAGAACATGCTCTCGATCTTATTCAACGTGTTACTTCTAACGATGCTTCCAAACTCACTCCAGGTAAAGCTCAGTATAGTTGTCTTCCAAACGAAGAAGGGGGTATTGTAGATGATTTACTGATCTATTGTATAGAGCAGAACAAGATATATATGCTGGTGGTCAACGCATCTAATATTGAAAAAGATTGGAACTGGATAACAAAGTTCAATTCTAACAATGTAGAAATGCACAATATTTCTGATAAAACCTGTTTACTTGCCATTCAAGGTCCAAATGCCACCAAAATACTGCAATCCCTAACCGATATTGATATTTTAAACCTCAAGTACTATACGTTTGTAAAAGGAAAGTTTGCAGACGTAGAGAATGTATTAATAAGCGCAACCGGATATACAGGAGCAGGCGGGGTAGAAATTTATTTTCAAGATAAGCCAGGCGAAAGTGAGGATAAAAAGAGTAACGCTGAAAAAATATGGGATGCAATTTTTGCTGCCGATTCTTCTCAAACAATAAAGCCCATTGGATTGGGTGCAAGAGATACCCTTCGGTTAGAAA
Organism: Chitinophagaceae bacterium; assembly: GCA_031378605.1. Lineage (GTDB taxonomy): Bacteria > Bacteroidota > Bacteroidia > Chitinophagales > Chitinophagaceae > Endoryza. The sequence goes on from JANNEK010000056.1 coordinate 37,595, forward strand.
TGGGATATTGTTTATATGGTAATGATATTGATGACACTACTTCGCCTATAGAAGCTGGCCTGGGATGGGTTACTAAATTCAACAAAGAATTTACGGCAAAACCTATATTAGAAAAGCAAAAAGCAGCCGGAATACAACGAAAGCTTATCGGCTTTACGATGATCGACAAGGGAATTCCCCGACATCATTACGAGATTAAAGATGCTGTCGGAAATAAAATTGGTTATGTTACTTCAGGCACACAATCTCCTTCTCTTCAGAAAGCAATTGGAATGGGATATGTATCTATCGAACACTCAGCAATCGATACAGAAATATTTATTACAGTCCGGGATAAATTATTAAAAGCTGTTGTAGTAAAATTTCCATTTTCTTAATACGTCGGTTAACCGAATAAGATGTAAGATTAATAAAATCAGTTATTAGTATTAGTGCTATCCAAATTCTTTAGGCATTTAATGAGCTGGGTTAATGTACTGAAAAGTAGTAACTAAGAGTTTAAAAGAGAAAAGAGACAAAGGAGAAGAGTTTTCGGTTTAGTAGAAATTATTTCTGTATTCCTCTTTTATTCTCTTTCCTCTTTAACCTCTTTGCCAAAAAAATTGTAACAAAGAGTATGAAAGAGAAAGGAGACTAAAGAGAAGAGTTTTCGGTTTAGTAGAAATTATTTCTGTATTCCTCTTTAACCTCTTTGCCAAAAAAATTGTAACAAAGAGTTTAAAAGAGAAAGGAGACAAAGGAGAAGAGTTTTCAGTTTAGTAGAAATTATTTCTGTATTCCTCTTTTATTCTCTTTCCTCTTTATTCTCTTAGCTAAAAAAAATTGTAACTAAGAGTATAAAAGAGAGAGGAGGTTAAAGAGAAGAGTTTTCACTTAAATAGAAATTCCTCTTTATTCTCTTTGCCAAAAAATAGTAACTAAGAGTTTAAAAGAGAAAGGAGACAAAGGAGAAGAGTTTTCAGTTTAGTAGAAATTATTTCTGTATTCCTCTTTTATTCTCTTTCC